>JBDRFG010000107.1:0-95001 GCA_043819135.1 Candidatus Eiseniibacteriota bacterium
GGCGAGGCCCTTCGCACCGATCTTCGACAGCGTTGCCTCCGGGAAGTTCTCCTGAACGATCTCGTGGATTATCTGAGCGTACTTGACCTTCTCCCTCGCCCAGCCTGCCAGCATGTCGGGGCTGACCCAGGGCTTGTAGAGAGCAGCGCCCGTGGCGGCGCACGCCGGCCCCGGTTCGATCTTGAAGTAGACGGGCGCGAGCGTCCGCGCGACCTCCGGTGCATCGTAGAACCTGGTGAAGCCGCCGAACGACTCGGTCAGGAGAATGTGCATGTCGATCGGGATGTTGCACGCCTGCCTGATGCTGGCGTACTGATCCAGCGTGAGGTCAGCCACCGGGTTGAACGTCCCGGCACCCAGGCTCTCGAGCACCTTCCCTCCCGCCGCGTTCCCATGTCCCGCGTAGACCGAGACCTTGAAGACCACGTCCTCGGGGATGTCGCCCGCCTTCTTCATCTCGTTCAGGAGCCAGAGCTCGCCCTCATCGATGACGAGGAACCCGCGGAAGCCGACGTCGATGAGCTCCAGGATCTCAGTGATGACGTGTGAGAGCGCGTCCGAGCCGCGGAAGCGGAGGCCGGACAGGCCGCCTTCCGGTGTCGCGACCTGACGACCGGTGTACCATGGCGTTCTGGGGCCGGGCGTGACGATGACCTCGAGCTTCGCCTCGGCGGCCATCTGCGCGAAGTCCTTCCACTCGCTCTTGGTCATGTATGTCGCGCCCATCACCATCGAGATCATGCGATGAAGCGGGATCTTCCGTTTGTTCATCTCGTCGATGGCGGCCTCGAGCACGTTCGGACGCTCGATGCCGGAGATCTCCATTCGGTACCAGGCGCCGTCCGGGAAGCGCTTGGTGCTCGTGGGGAGGTCTCTCGCGTCGGTCCCGGGAATCCCATGCTTCTCCATCAGCTTCCGTGTATCGGACATCTTCATGCGTGGCTCCTTTCCGGCGCGTTGCCGTCAGGCGACCCGCGCGGGCGCGCCCGCGTCTCGCCCAGAGTGGGTGTGCGGAACTGGATTCAGCGCCATCAAGCAGACCAGGAGTCTACCAGAGCCCGATGAGGGCTTCAATGCGTTTTGGGAAGCAGAGATACGGCTCTCGGGAGCTCACGCGGGGCGAGGGCGACCCGAACACACGAGGGCGACCCGCACTTGACATGAGTGACAGACAATAATAAACTCTAAGTATTCTTGATTGAGCGAAGCAAAAGCGGCCCGCTGCGATGGCGCCTGCGTGCGACCCGTCAGCGGGCAAGGCTCCGAGTTTTCTGCCGGAACGCTCCGGCTGAGGAGAGAACAATGAGGACGACCGCACTGCTGCTCCTGCTCGTCTGTCTGCTTCTTCCCGCGACGGCCCTTGGCACGTGGGTCGTAGTCGACCAAGGCGGTGGCGGCAACTACACCACGATCACCGAGGCACTGGCGAACGCCCCGGACGGCGCATATGTCCGCGTGAAGCCTGGCACGTACTCGGCGACCTCCGGTGAGACCATGCCCATACAGATGCGGTCCGGCGTGACACTACAGAAGCACCACACGCCGCTCGGCGATGTGATCATCGATGGCGAGGGGCTGACCCGCTGCATGGTGTGCGTCAACCTGAGTTCGCTGACCAAGATCGAGGACGTCATTTTCCAGAACGGGGCGGCCACGACCGGCGATGACCACGGCGGCGGCATGTGGCTCGGTAACTTCGATAGCACGCACCAGCCACGGATCGTAGACTGCATCTTCCGCAACAACCACGCCGACCGATTCGGTGGAGGCCTTTACGCGGACGATAGCGCGAGGCACTCGCTAGTCAGCGATTGCAGGTTCTCGAACAACACGGCCCTGAACGGAGGAGGCGCCTTCGTCGTCGGCAACGGGCCGATTGAACTCAGGCGGTGCGTCTTCGACGGCAACTCCGTGACCGGCTATGGCGGGGGGCTGCTCTGCATATACCCGACGGGCAACAGAGACCCATCTCGCCTCCACAACATGCACGAACAGACGTTCGTAGGGAACTCGGCCGGCCTTGGTGGCGCCGCCGTCTCCACGTACCTCGGCACCTGGTTCATAGACTCGATCATCGCGTTCAACACGTCGCCCAACGACCCCATCACGTGCCACGAGTACGCGACAGCCACCCTGCGGTGTACCGACGTGTTCGGCAATGCTGGAGGGGACTATGTCGGGTGCATCGCAGGGCAGCTGGGAGTGGAGGACAACATCTGGAACGACCCGATGTTTTGCGGCGTCGAGTTCGAGCCGGACGACCCGTACAGCATCAGCGTCAATTCGCCGTGCGCTGACGACAACAACGGAGACTGCTTCCAGATGGGAGCGCGACCCGTCAAGTGCGGCATCCCCTACCTTGAGTTCAACTGGGAGTGGCTCGAGTACTACATCCCGTTCGGCGAGGAGTACTGTCAGAACCTCATTTTCGAGAACGGCGGCGACATGGCACTCGACTGGCAGCTCTACGCCTACGAGGGAGTGCTGGGCCGCGGTTCCGGTGGGCCGGATGCATTCGGCTACCGGTGGGGCGACAGCGACAAGCCCGACGGCCCGGACTTCACGTGGAACGACATCTCAGGCTACGGCACGCAGGTCACGCTCGGTGACGACGACGCCACTCTGATCGCTCTCCCCTTCTCGTTCCCGTTCTACGACACGAGCTGGTTCGAGTTCGCGCTCTCATCGAACGGGTACCTGACGTTCGGGCTCGACTGGACGGCGAGTGCCAACGGGCCCATCCCCGACGCTACGCAGCCCAACGAGTTCATAGCACCGTTCTGGGAGGACCTCGACCCGTCCGCTGGCGGGACGATCCACTACCACTACAGCCCGGACGCCGGCACGTTCACGGTCCAGTTCACGGACGTACCCAATGCCTCGGCGGTCGTCGGTGGCGAGTACACGTTCCAGGCGGTCCTGTACCAGGACGGGACGATCCGCTTCTACTACCTGTCGATGGTGGGCTACGTGGAGGGCGCGACCATCGGCATAGAGAATCCCGACGGCACAATAGGACTCCAGGTTGCCTACAACGAGCCATACCTCCACGACGAGCTGGCGGTCATCATCGATCTCGGCCCGCCACCGCCCGCCTGGTTGTGGATGTCACAGGTGGAGGGGACGCTGAGTCCGGGCGAGGCGGCCACGGTCGAGTGCTGCGTCGAGGCGAGCGATCTCGAAGGAGGTATCTACGAGTGCACGCTCGTCATGGTGAGCAACGACTTCAACTACCCGATTCGCTACATCCCGATGACCGTGGAGGTCTTCCCCACTGGCGTCGACGACGAGGTTGGCACCCGCCTGACGCTTCGAGGTAACTACCCGAACCCTTTCAACCCGCAGACGAAGATAGCCTTCGACCTGCCGGAGCCGGCGCGCGTCAGCCTCCGCGTGTACAACGCGGCCGGACGTCTGGTTCGCTCGCTCATAAAAGGTGAGCCCATGGAGGCCGGCCCGCACGTTCAGTCCTGGGACGGCCGGGGTCGCGATGGCGCGATCCTCGCATCGGGGGTCTACTTCTGCATGCTCGAGGTCGATGGCGTGTCTCTCTCCGGAAGGATGGTCCTTCTCAAGTAGGGACTTCTGAGCACCGCTCTGTTGAAGGCCCGCCTCACGGCGGGCCTTCTTCTTGACAAGACGCCAGACGTGCAACACGTGTGTGCGGAGCACCCGGTGGCCCGGCGCTTGGCCGACCCCGACCCCGCGCGGGCCCGCCTGCGGACGTCCCTGACGACTTTACACCGCCCACACAAGCCGCTAGAATATGTGGTTCACTACAGCACATGCGACACATCCTGCAGGAATCAGTAGTCCCGGTCCCGGGGCGAGAGCGCCCCACGCTGATCGGGAGACATACCGAACCGTCAGGAGCAGCTTATGCGCGTACTTCTATCAGGCAACGAGGCCGTGGCCCGCGGATGCTACGAGCACGGCGTCAAGGTGGCGACGGCCTATCCGGGCACTCCCAGCACGGAGATCCTGGAGAACGTAGTCCACTACAAGGACGACATCTACTGCCAGTGGTCCCCGAACGAAAAGGTGGCATTCGAGGTGGCGATGGGCGCCTCGTTCGGAGGTGTGCGTACCATAGTGACCATGAAGCACGTCGGGCTCAACGTGGCGGCCGACCCGCTCATGACGTCCACGTCGGTGGGCGGAGACGGCGGGTTCGTGATAGTGACCGCCGACGACCCCGGCATGCATTCGTCCCAGAACGAACAGGACAACCGCTACTTCGCCAAGTTCGCCAAGATTCCCCTCGTCGAGCCGTCCGACTCTCAGGAAGCGAAGGATTACATCGGTGCGGCCTTCGAGATCTCCGAGAAGTTCGGCACTCCGGTCCTCTTCCGGCTGACGACACGGATCTCCCATGCCAAGACGCCGGTTGAGCTGGGCGAGCGGGTCGAAGTGGAGCGCAAGGAATACGAGAAGGACACGTCGCGGCGCGTGGTCATCCCGGCGCACGCCCGGAGACTGCACGTGGAAGTCGAGAAGCGCCTCCTGGCGATCCAGAGCTTCGCGGAGACCTCCCCGCTGAACCGCGTCGAGGAGGGAGACCCGTATGTCGGCGTCATCTCGAGCGGCATCGCCTACCAGTACGCGCGCGACGCGTTCCCGGATGCCACGTTCCTCAAGCTCGGACTCTCCTACCCCTTCCCCATCGAGATGGCGAAGCAGTTCTGCTCGCGCTTCGACACAGTCTACATCGTCGAGGAGAATGAGCCCTTCATCGAGGAGCACCTCCGCTACGCCGGCGTGACCAACCTCGCCGGCAAGAGCAAGGTGCCGCTCTGCGGTGAACTGAACCAGAGCATCGTGGCGCGGGCGTTCGAAGGCGGAGAAGAGCCGGACCGCGCCGCGGTCGCGCCGCGGCCTCCGGTCCTGTGCCCCGGCTGCCCGCACCGCTCGACGTTCTTCACGCTCAATCGCCTCGGGATCGGCGCGACGTCGGACATCGGATGCTACACGCTCGGCGTGATGCCGCCGCTGAACGGCATCGACACGACCATCTGCATGGGCGCGTCGATAGGCAACGCGCTAGGTTTCGAGAAGGCCATCGGGCGTGAGTTCGCTGGTAAGATGGTCGCCGTCATCGGCGACTCGACGTTCGTGCACTCCGGCATGACCGGACTCGCAGACGTCGCCTACAACAAGGGCGCGACTACGGTCATCATCGTGGACAACTCGATCACCGCGATGACCGGACACCAGCACCACCCCGGGACCGGCATGACCCTCATGGGCGAGCCGACGACGAAGCTCGACTACGTAGCGCTCGCCGAGAGCATGGGCGTCAAAGACGCGCGGCGCGTGAACGCCTACGACATGGCCGCCGTAAAGCAGGCCATCAAGGAGGCCACGGCCAGTCCAGAGCCGACTTTGCTGGTGATGGAGGGCGCGTGTGCGCTCATGGTACGGAAGACCTGGACCGAGCCGATGGAGATCGACGCCGAGAAGTGCGTGGCCTGCGGTCTGTGCCTCAAGCTCGGATGTCCCGCGATAAGCAAGGACGAGAACGGCAAGTCGACCATCAACCCGCTCTTCTGCGTGGGTGAGATCTGCCAGATGTGCGCACAGAACTGCCCGGTCAAGTGCATCTCGCCTTCGGCCAAGGTTGCCGACTGACAGAATCGGAACGAGAGGAACAACTCGATGCCTGACAGAACGACGAACGTCTTCATAGCCGGAGTGGGCGGGCAGGGGATCCTTCTCGCCAGCGAGATCCTCGCTGACCTGGCGCTCGCGCGTGGGCTCGACGTCAAGAAGAGCGAGGTCCACGGTATGGCGCAGCGGGGCGGCTCGGTCGTGAGCCACGTGAGGTTCGGTCGTAAGGTGCACTCCCCCGTCATCGCGGAGCGAGAGGCCGACGTGCTGGTGTCGTTCGAGAAGATGGAGGCGCTCCGGTGGGTCCATTACGTCTCGCAGACGGGCACGGTCGTCGTCAACGACCAGGAAATAGTGCCGAGCGGGATGGAGCAGTATCCAGAGGACATCGATGCGGAGCTCGCCTCGAGGGCGCCCGACGCTCACATGCTGGACGCGCTCGCGCTGGCCAACGAGGCCGGGCACGCGAGGGCGGTCAACACGGTGATGCTGGGCGCGTTCTCGAACTACCTGGACTTCACTGAGGACGAGTGGCGGAAGGCCATCGAAGCGCGCGTGCCGCCCAAGACCGTCGACATCAACCTCAAGGCCTTCGAACTGGGGCGGGCTGCCGGGGCGAAGTAGTTACCATGTTGGTTCGCAGTAGGGGCCCTACCCCGGCGCTCAGACATGCGGCGCTGCGCGCCAAACTCGCGGCGGGGTAGGGCCCCTGCTGCGTTGCAGATGGCAACTGCGTGAAACGGGGACACCACATGGCGGCAAGCAAGCCTACGCAGCCACGCTGGTGGCCTGGTCCTCTGAAGGAGACCGAGGACGGGCGCCGCGCACGCGCGGTGAGGATCCTGGGACTTCTCAAGAGGCAGTACCCCGACGCGCACGTCCCGCTCGTCTACAAGACCCCGCTCGAACTCATGATCGCGACCATCCTGTCGGCACAGTGCACCGACAAGCGCGTCAACGAAGTGACCAGGCCGCTCTTCAAGAAGTACAGGAAGGCTGCGGATTGGGCGGCGGTCGACCAGCAGACTCTCGAGGAAGAGATCCGGCCAACGGGGTTCTTCCACAACAAGGCCAGGGCGATACGCACGACCACGGCCGAACTGGTCGAGAAGTACGACGGGCGCGTGCCGGACACGCTCGAGGAACTGACCGCCCTGCGCGGTATCGGGCGCAAGACCGCCAACGTCATCCTCGGCCATGCCTACGACACGCAGGGCATCGTCGTTGACACGCACTACATCCGGAACGCGAGACGCATGGCGCTCACTGGTGAGTTCGACCCGGTCAAGATCGAGTTCGCCACGATGCGGTTCCTCCCCGAGAAGCACTGGTCCGATTTTTCGCTCTGGATGACCTGGCACGGCCGGTTCATCTGCCCGGCGCGGAAGCCTGCATGCGCGGAGTGCCCGGTGCGGAAGCTATGCCCCGCGGGAGAGTCCGAAGGCAAGCTGGCGTGGAGGGTGAAGACGCCGCTCAAGCCGAATCGGAAGAGACCGGCCTGAGTTCTACGGGGGCACGCGCGGACAACCGCCGTGGCCGCCGAGCCGGACGCAATACAAAGCGGGGCCCCGTGTCAGTCGGGGCCCCGCTGTCAATTGCTGTCGCGATCGTCTAGTCTTCCAGGATGATCGCCTCGACCGGACATTCGTCTATAGCGTCCTCTACGCGCGCCTCTTCCGCTTCCGGCACACGGCTAGCCGCGAAGGCCACTCCGTCATCCAACTCGAAGACCGCAGGGCATTTGTCGACGCAAAGTCCACAGCCCGTGCACAGATCTTCATCGACCCACACGCGCATCGTCGTTCCTCCGAGCATGTTTGTGACGCCACCGCCGGCGAGACCCCACCTTACGTCCTCCCGGCGGCTGACATCCGCCGGGGTCCGGGGCGCGGTATGCTCGCCGACACATCCAGACGCGGGAAATCTAGCCACGCTGGCCGAGTTGCGCAAGGGCTTTTTTCGGGCGGCGGCGGGCGCCTCAGCGAGCCGCCGGAGCCGCCGGAAAGGGGGCGGCCCGGGGGCGGCCGGAACGGGCCCACGGGCTGACGATACTCGGGCTCCGCCCGAACCCCCCTTGCAGGTATCCCCCGCATCACATACCATGGTGTCCGTCATTCGTGGCGGCCCGGCCGCCGGAATTGTCGCAGCAATCTGCTGATGAGGCTGTCGCATGCGGCCTCACCGTTCCCGGGGAGGGAAGATGCCGGAGCACGTATCGGACATGGAGAAGGTGGAGTTCGCGCTCAAGACGGAGCAGGACGGCCACGAGTTCTATCAGGCGGCCTCGAAGAAGCTGGCGCACAAACTGGCCAGGGCCGCGTTCGAGCTTCTGGGCAAGGAAGAGCTGCGCCACGTTACACTCATAGAAGGAATGGGCAAGCAGCTGGGCGGGGAAGACGAGGCGCCCACGATCGAGATGGTCACCCGTAAGGGTCTGGAGTTTAATCTCAAGACCATCTACGAGAGCGCCCACGAGGATTCCATCGAGGACGGGATGGACCCCGCGACTGCGTACGAGAAGGCGATCGAACTCGAGAAGAAGATCACGAGTCTCTACGCCGAGTACTCAAGGAAGTGCGATGACGACGCGGCCAGGCGTCTCTTCGCCGTTCTCCAGCAGGAGGAGGAGCATCACTTGAGCCTGCTGGAGGACATGTACGCCTATCTAACCAAGCCCGAGGAGTGGTTCATCGACCGTGACGGCATGATGCTCGACGGCGGCTGACTGGACGGTAACAACTTCCACGTCTGACATTTGACAGGGCGCCCGTCCGCGGCGTCCACCAAGGCCGCGGGCTCCACAAGAGCCCGCGGTTCTCTTCAAGAAGGTCTCACCGATGGCGAAGTCACCCACGGTCAAGCCCGGCACGAGATCGCTTGTGACCGGCGCCTTCCACCCGACTCTTGAGGACGCTCTCCTCGCGCACATCGAGGGTGTTGTGGAGGCCGCCCCGCTGTCGGAGGTCCCGGTGGTCGTGCCCGGCAACCTCGTGGGACGGCGACTGTCGAGGCGTCTTGCTGAGCGCACGGGCGGGCACGCCAACGTGCGCTTCATGACCATGAAGGACCTGGCCGTCTCGACGGCCGGAGCGCCTCTTCCGGGCGGACGGGCGCTGCTGCCGCCGATGGCCGACGAGGTCGCCGTCAGACGCCTCATGGACGAGGGGCTGGCGCTCGGAGGCTACTTCGAGGCGATCGCCGACAAGCCGGGACTGACCAAGGCGATCCTCGCGACGATAAGGCAACTCAAGGAGGCGTGCTACACCACTGACTCGCTGGCGGAGACCGCACGTGCCGCGGGGCTCCTGCGCAAGGGCCGTGACTGCAAGCTCACCGAACTCATCAGGATCTGGAAGTCGTACGAGAAGAGACTGGCCGAGGGAGGCTGGGCGGATACGCTGGACGCGATGACGACCGCGGCCGAGATGCTGGAATCGGCCACGACCGCCCCCGCAATGCCTCTCGTTATCTACGGTTTCTACGACCTCAACTCGCTGCAGCGGAGGATCGTCGCGGGCTATGTGTCGCGAGCCGACGTGACGGTGTTCTTCCCCTTCCTGGAGTCCGCGAGCTTCGACTATGCCCGGCCGACGCTCGAGTGGTTCCAGGGGCTCGGTCTCACGCGCATCGACCTTCTCGCCGAGGACGCCCGGGACGTCCCTTTGCCGGCGGACGTCAGGATCATCTCGGCCCCGGGCGAGGCCCGTGAGGCGCGTGAGGACGTAAGGGAGCTCACGCGCGTTCTGGAGGAGCGCAAAGCGCCCCTTCAGAGCGCGGCCGTGCTCGCGCGGGCGCCCGACAACTACTCCGACGTTTTCCGGGACGAGCTTGCGCACATCGGAGCGCGGCCGTATCTCGAGTCGCCTCCTCCCCTCTCTCGCTCGCGATCGGGCAGAAGTCTCCTGAAGCTCGGCGACGCCGTGCAGGCGGACTTCGCCAGGGTCGAGCTGATGGAGTTCCTGAGCCTCGCTGACATCGAATCGGACGCCGCAGGGGGCGCGGCTCCAGGGAGCGCATCCGCCGGTGGCGCGGCTCCGGGAAGCGCGACCGCCGCGGACTGGAACAAGGCGACCATCCTCGCGGGCATCACCGCCGGTGCCGACGCGTGGAAGGAGCGACTGACGAGTCTGCGAACCAGGCTCGAGCACAGCGACGAGGGCCACAGATTCGCAGCCGCCCACAAGCATCTCCTGGCGCCGCTCGAGACGCTCACCCCTCTCGTCAAGGCCATAGTGGAACCGCTCTCCCGGGTGCGGGCCAGAGCGACCGTCACAGAGCACATCGACGTTCTGACCGGCGTGTTCGAGAGGGTCACCGGCGACTCGAAAGAGAGAGAGCTCGTGCTCTCCGCGGTGTCCGGGATGCGCGCGCTCGCACCCGTCGCGGGCAAGGTGTCGTTCGCATACTTCCTTGAACTCCTCCGCGCCCACCTCGACACGTCCGCCCCCAGGGATGAGAAATCGGGCACAGACGAATCGGATTCGAGAAGCATGAAGTTCGGGGCAGGCGGCCCCACCGTCATCAACCTGATGGCCGCGCGAGGCCTGTCGTTCCCGACGGTCATCCTGCCAGGACTGGTCGAGAAGCAGTTCCCCCTCGCGCACAGACAGGACCCCATTCTGCTCGACGCCGAGAGGGAGCGCCTGAACCGCGCGAGCGGCAACCACCCCCAGAACCTGCTTCCGATACGCAGCGCCGGCGTCGACGAGGAGCGGCTGCTCTTCCACCTGGCCGTGGCATCGGCCGAGGAAGTGCTGATCCTGAGCTTCCCCAGGCTGGACCCGGCGAACGCCAGACCTCGCGTGCCATCGGCGTTCCTTCTCAGAACCCTTGAGGAACTGACCGGTGAGCGGCACGACTACGATGGTCTGGACTCGAGCGAGCACGTCACGCGGGTGTCGCTGTCCCGCCGCTTCCCCATTGATCGGAGGCGGGCGCTCACGCGGGATGAGTTCGACGGATGCTCCGTGCTGGCGGCCCTGTCGAACGGGGACCCCTCTGAGGTCGCGTACCTCGTTCACGAGGACGGACCGCTGCCGCGCAGACTGCGGATGGAGGAGGTGCGCTGGGGCACCCCGGCCTTCACGGAATACGACGCGGTCCTGACGTCCCCCGAAGCTGCCGAGGCGATCGCCGCCCTCTCCGGGTTCGGACCGAGCATGAAGGGCGACGAACTGACGGTGGCGCCGACCACTCTCGAGGAGTACGCGCGATGCCCGTTCGGGTTCTTCATGGGCCACGTACTGGGTGTTGAGCCGATGGACGAGCCGGAGGAGGCGCTGCTGTTCCCACCGGTGGAGAGGGGCAGCCTCTACCACGACGTGCTCGAGCGGTTCATGAGAAAAGCGAAGTCGTCCGGGATGCTCCCGCTGTCCACCGAGGCCAGAGAGACGCTCCGGACCGTCGCGGAGCAGGTGGCCCGATCGGACAGGTGGAGCCTGGCGGGCGTGGCGGGCGCGCGCGAGCTGGCTCTGAGGAACCTCAGTACCGGCCTGTCGCTCTGGCTGGCCTCCGAGATCCTGGAGGAGTCCGCCTACGTGCCGACCTACTTCGAGGCCCGCTTCGGCGGCAGGCCGCGACCCGGCGACGACGAGGACCTCGGGAGCGAAGACGGCGTGCCGTTCGATGCCGCGGGCGGCGTCCACATCCGGTTCAGCGGGAAGATCGACAGAGTGGACGTTTCGCGGGACGGCACGAGTGCCCGAGTGATCGACTACAAGACCGGCAAGGCGCAGCGGAAGGGCAAGAAGGTGCTCGACGCCGGTCGACGGCTGCAGCTGCCGGTCTATCTGCTCGCGGCCGCGGGCATGCTTCTCAAGTCGCACCCGGACGCATCGGTCGACGCGGCCGAGTACCTCTACATCGGAGGACGCGGAGGGCCGGCACGGCTCACGCTCGAGCGGGAGGAACTGGAGGAGGCGATGGAGGACCTGCGGACGGTGGTCGCGCTGATCGTCCGAGGCGTCACGTCGGGCATGTTCTTCTCCCCTCCCGAGGACCCCGGGTGCTCGTTCTGCGACTACGCCGACGCGTGCGGCTCGACCGCCACGGTGCTGGCCGCCATGAAGAGGGGCGATCCCAGGATAGACTTCTTCACCGAGCTTCTGGGCGAGATACGCTGACAGAAGGAACCAGGGCAGGCGCGATGCTGGACGGAAGGGAATCCGGACCACAGGCATGAGCGACACGAGGACGACAGCAGACGCGAAGCACAGGGCCCTGGCCAGCGGCGAGGGCGACGGCCTCAGGCACACCTACCTGGTCGAGGCGGGCGCGGGGACCGGGAAGACGACGGTGCTCGTCAACCGCCTGCTCGCCCTTCTGCGGTCGGGAATCTCCATCTCGCGAATCGTGGCCATCACGTTCACCGAGAAGGCCGCGGGTGAGCTCAAGATCCGTCTACGGTCCGAACTGGAGCACGCTGCCAGGAACGCGGAGGGCGAAGACGCGGAAGCACTGAACTCGGCTCTCCATCAGATCGACCGCGCGCAGGTGAACACGATCCACAGCTTCTGCTCGTCGCTCCTCAAGGAACGACCGGTCGAGGCGGGCGTCGATCCGAACTTCGGCGTCGCGGACGAGTACCGCCGCACGGTCATGCTCGACACCGTGTGGGACGCCTGGCTCAGGGAACAGTTCTCGGAGAGCCTTCCCTCTTGCGTCGCCGAGGCCGAGGCACTGGGACACGGCCTCGACCGCATCAGGGAACTGGCGCTCAGGCTCATCGACCGCAGGGACCTTCTTCACCTGGTGCCGGGCCCCGTCGAGACAGGAGATCTCGACACCCTCACCTCAGACATGGTGGCGACCGCGGCCGCGTTCAAGAAGCTCGCGGCTACGGAGTGCACAGATCCCGAGGACCTGGCGATGGCGGAGATCGAAAGCTTCGCGGACGAGACGGCCATGATCGAGCACCTGCCGGAGGAGACGCGGGCCGCGTATGTCCTTCGACAGATCCAGCCGCGCCCGGTCGGAAAGGGCCGGAAGGACAACTGGGGCGAGGGGGCGCTGGCCGACATCAAGACCCGCGCCAAGGAGCTCCGCGGGCGCCAGGCCACTCTGCTCGGACGCCTATCCCACAACGCGGCCGTGGAGCTGGTCAACTGGCTGCGAGGCTACATCGAAGCGTACGAGCGGGAGAAGTCGCGCCAGGGACTGCTCGACTTCGGGGACCTGCTCGAGAAGGCGCGCGACCTGGTCCGGGACAACCTCGACGTCAGGGCGGACTTCAAGCGCGCGTTCGACCACGTGCTCCTAGACGAGTTCCAGGACACCGACCCCCTGCAGTGCGAGATCGCGTTCTTCCTCTGTGAGGTCGACGGCGGACGCGCTGCGGCGTGGGCAGACGTCGAGCTCAAGCCCGGCAAGCTCTTCCTCGTGGGCGACCCCAAGCAGTCCATCTACAGGTTCCGCCGGGCGGACATCGAGACGTACGAGGAGGCCAGGGCCATCGTCGGCCGCGCGGGCGAGGTGCTCGAACTGGTCGAGAACTTCAGGACGAGACCGGAGATAGTCGAGTCTGTCAACGCGGTCTTCTCGGAGATCATGCACCCGCCGGAGGACGGCAGGCGCTACCAGCCGGAGTACGCGCCGCTCTCGTCGTTCCGGGAGCGCGCGGCCGTGGGACCCGGCGTCATCGTGCTTCCGCCGGCCGGACCGCTCGACGAGATGGGCACGCCGGAGGTGCGCTCGGCGGAAGCCCGGGCCACGGCGGCGTTCATCGCCAACGCGAGGGAGACGGGCTCGCTCCGCGTCTTCGACAGGGACCTCGGAGAGTGGCGGCCCGTCGAACTGCGCGACGTGGCCGTGCTGTTTCACAACACGCTCTCCCTTGACGCCTACGAAGAGGCGTTCGGCGACTACGAACTGGACTACAGGATAGCCGGCGGCAAGAAATTCTACGCACGCCGCGAGGTGAAGGAATTCGCCACGGTCCTCACCGCCATCGAGGACCCGCACAATCTGGCCGCGGTCGTCGGCGCGCTCAGAACACCGTTCATGGGCGCGTCCGACGAGGACATCCTCCTGCACAGATACAGGGCCGGCTCCCTGAGCTACCTTTCGAACAAGACCAGCGGAGTAGCTGCCGTCGATGACGCGATGTCGCTTCTCCGCGGACTCCACTGCAACAGAGGCTCGCTCAGCACGCCGCAACTCATTTGGAAGCTGTTCGAACAGACCAGCATTCTGGAACTCTTCCTGATGAAGCCCTCCGGTGAACAGCGGCACGCAAATCTGGTGAAGGTCGTGGAGATAGCGGACGACCTGACAAGGGACGGCGGTATCTCCTTCGGCGGGTTCGTTCGCTGGCTCAGGAACGTCCAGCAGCTGGCGCCGCAGGAGGCGGAGTCCCCGCTCTCAGAGGAGGGCGACGACTTCGTCCGGATGCTGACGATCCACAAGGCCAAGGGGCTGGAGTTTCCGGTCGTTGTGCTGGCCGACCTCGCGCACCACACTCCGCGCCACGACAAGGTGATAGTCGAGCGAGAGGGCGAAGAGCGAGCCGGGCGCCTCGAGTTTGGACTGGGCTCGGAGGAGAACAGGCTAGCGACGCTCGACTACGTCGAGTTCCGGGATCTGGAGGCGCACCGCCGGGACGCCGAGCTCATCCGTCTGCTCTACGTCGGGACGACGCGCGCGCGCGACACGCTCATCGTCCCCTGGTTCGCCGGCGGCAGGAGACAGAAGGGGAACGGCCTCCTCAAGCACCTGGAGACCCTGAAGGAGTCGGCCGGAGCGCCGGTCATCGACCTCGCTGCCGTCAGGACCGAGCCGGGACCGGTCGCGCTCGACGCGACGGTTCTCGATCTGGACGTCAGGCACCGGCGTCCCACTCGTCTCAAGATAGAGGAGGCGGCGGCCATCGACCCGACGACCACCAACGCCGCAATGGAGAGGGACAGGTGGCTCGAGTGGCTGTCAGGGTTCGGAGACCGGCACCACGAGCCGGCCAGGATAATCACGCCGTCTTCAGCCAAGTCTGACGAGGACGTGCCATTCGTCCCGTGCGCTGACACGGCGAGATCGTCCGCGCTCCCCCCCGGCGTCACCGGCGCGCACGTCGGAACGCTGGTGCACGCCGTTATGGAGAAGCTCGACCTCGACCGCTCGGGCGCCGTCGCAGAGACTACTCGCGCAGTCGCCATCTCGTCAGGACTCCCCGAAGAGGCGGCGTCAGTGGCCGCGGCGATCGTCGAGGGTGCGTTCAGGAGCCCCGTCCTCGACCGTGCCCGCAGCGCGGCGCGGGTGTGGCGCGAGCTTCCCTTCTGTCTCGCACGTGACGGCGCCACGATAGAGGGCAAAATGGACCTGGTCTTCGAGGAAGAGGACGGCCTCGTCATCGTCGACTACAAGACGGACGTGCTCGGAGACGGAGGTACGGCGGAACTCAGGGAGCGCTATCGCGGTCAGGCGGAGGCCTACGGGCTCGCTCTCGCCGCGGTGGCACGGCTGCCGGTCAAAGAGGTCGTGCTCTTCTTCATGAGGGGGCCGAAAGAAGAACCGATCCCGGTCGATGCGGACCCGGAATCGGTTGAAAGAGGTCTTGCGGCGCTCATCAGCGGCGCGGAGTGATTCGCCGCCTCAACGGTCGCGCGGTGATTCGTCGACTAGCGCACGTACACCATCTTGACCGTGTCCTCGCCCGTGTCGGTCGTGAGCCTGGCGAAGTAGACGCCCGATGCAGCGGGAGTACCTGAGAGCCTGCGGCCGTCCCAGACCGCCGCGCTCTCGCCCCTCGCTCGAAGCTCCGCCTCGCAACGCGCGACCAGCTTCCCCGCGGCCGAGTTGATCTCGATGCCGGCCAGTGTGGCGCCAGGTGCTATGAAACTGACCGTCGCGCTGCCGCTGAAGGGACTCGGGGAAACTCCCGTGATCCGCGGCGCGTTGAACTCGTCCTCCGGTACGCCGACCCACTACTCAAGCGCGCAGTCGAGAACGGTCCATCCCGTCGAGTCCACGACGACGTCGGTGAACGTCTGGGTGTCGTAGCCGAGGGCGGAGAACTCCACGGTGTAGGTCCCGGGTTTCAGCGGACGCCAGTAGCGTCCGTAGTCCGGGTCGGTCGTGCGCGGGGTCAGATCTCCCGACGTGTTCTCGAGAATCTTCACCTCGGCCACGACTGGCGCGCGAACGCCTGCGTCCGTGATGTGTCCCGTAAGACCCGGTCCCCCGGCCCTCTCGAGCAGGTAGTACGAACCCGTTGATACGCGCTCGCATATGCCGTCCACCCTCTGGCCACCGGGCTGGCAGAGCTCGGACAGGATCTCCATCGTGAGCCCGATGGTCCCGACGACCCCGTACTGCCAGTTGCGGCACTTGCCCGCGTCGGCGTAGCCGTACTGAGCAATGTAGGGCACGTCCGCCTCGGTCAGGGTCCGTGCGCACAGCTCGGTAACTATCGCGTAGATGGTGTGGTGGTCGGGCGAGAACCCCTGCAGCGGCCAGTACCACGGGTAGTAGACCAGGTCACCCGGAGAGCTTCTCGGGCTGTGGTAGTTGAGCGAGAAGAGTGGCTTGTGTTCGAGACAGAAATCGCAGATCAACTGCGTTTCGCTCTCCGAGCCCGCAGACGGACCGCGGTAGTACTCCGAGGCGGGGTTGTCGCTTCCGCCCACGTCCCAGTTGAAATCGTAGTTGTGATTGATGTCGACGCCGTCGTAATCGAGATCGAAGCCACCGTTGTCGTTGTTGTCGAACTTGTTCTTCCGCCAGACGGAGTCGATCTCAGATGTGACGATGTCGTGACCCTCGGGGTTCAGAATGGGGATGAACCATATCTCGAGGTCGTGGATCCACTGTGTCACCGTGTCGTTGACGCCGTAGGCCGCCGTCATCTCATCTAGCATCCACATGATGACCTCTAGCCCCATGACCTCCTCGGCGTGGTGCACGCCGTTGTAGAACACGACCGGCTCGTCCTCATCGACCGACACGTTGTCCGAGAGCTTCACTCCCCAGATATCCAGTCCGTCCTGCATCGACTGTCCCAGCGTGTCGACCCTGACGATCGCGGGGTAGCCAGCGGCGAGCGCGAGGATCTCAGCGTGAACCTCTTCTTTCGTGTGGTAGCGCTCGTCGAGCGCCGGTGAGGCCGGAGCCAGAACCAGCACGATCAGTCCGGCGATCGCAAGTGAGATCGCATGGTGCAGCGCTGCCGGACGTCTCGGTCTCATGTGTGAACCCTCCGGATGCAGTCTCTCTCAGGAACACGTCAGATGCTCGTCGATCGGACGGTGTCTCCTATTTCAGCAGCACCATCTTTGCGGACGTCTCCTCCCCCAGCGCCATCAGGCGCGAGAAGTAGACTCCGCGTTCTACCGTGGGCGGCGTAACAGGTGGTGCTTCAGGTCGATCCTGACGACCACGAAGATCAGAAAGCCGTAGAGCACGGCCAGAACGCCCGCGAGCGGGACGTTGTATCTATCGAGGAAGAAGGTGCCTCCGGTCCCGACCTCGGGAAGCGGCGTGGGCTCCGTTGCCAGGTCGTATCGCTCGATGAAGTAGTCGGCGCTGGGCACGTGAAGCACGGGCATGCCCTTCTGAGCCATGCGTACGAGCGTCCCTCGGCGTGGGAAGTTCTTCTTGCCGAGATTCCTCGCGAGGCCGGGGCTCAAGAGCCGGTAGACCTGCGAGCTCCCGGTGCTGGCCAGACCACCTCCGACATTGACGTAGGCCACGTATTCGGACCCGCCGGCGGCCTCCTCGTAGATCGCCATCCTCCGGGAGATGCTCTCGTCGAGCGTGGGTTCGTCGATGAGAGGAACGCCGTTCCTGACGGCCGCGCTGTCTACGAGCGCGCGCCCCTCGGGCGAGAGCCCGCGGCCGCGGTCGTCGCCGCCGCCCCGAGACGCGGCGATGGAACGGTGCTTCAACAGACCCTGCTCTACAAGAACTGACTCCATATCGAGCCACGTGAGGTCGGGGTCGTTCGCGCCCCACATCGACGAGCCTACGGACGTGATGGTCACGGGCGTGGCGCCGAGCGTCTCTATCGCCGAGAGCACGCAGACGTTGAGCATTGGGAACGCACCGGTGAGGGCGACCGCGACCAGGTCCCCTTCCCCGACGTGCCCGCGCTTCAAGAGCTCCACGAACACGGCGGCGAGGTTCGGGTCGAGGGCGCTGAGCTTCTGCTCGTGTGAACCTCTACTCGTTGTTATTAGTGAGAACTCGTGGCCCATCAGGCCCGTTTCGCTCGGGTCGTTGACGACGTCGATGGGACCGCCCAATCCCAGCCTCGCCTCCCTGATGGCCCCGAGCGACGAACGCGACAGCGTCGCCGCTTCCATCTTCTCGTCAAAATAACGCTGCATCGCGGGGCTCTTCGAGCGCTCCGCCACCGCAAGAAGCGCCAGCCCCACAACGGCGAGCGCCACGAGGCTCATCACGTGGACCCTACCAGGCTGGAATTTCAATCGGCACTCCTCCGACGGCGACGATGAGAACGAGTCTTACGAGGACGGCGGCCATCAGCATCGCCATCAACGTCGCGACCGCGCCCTGCCTTTCCATCCAGTATGCGATGAGGCCCGGGATGATGTAGCCGATGGCCTCGAAGCTGACGAACTCCGGCAGCTCGGGCCGGCCGAAGAACACCCTGGTCAGGTGTCCGCAGACGAACCCGATGAGGATGACCATTACCAGGTGCCGCTTCCCGTAGAGGAGCATCACACGACCCAGCAGGCGAACGATGAGGAACGTGACGATCGCGGCGGCGACCGTGCCCACGACGCGCCACGGCTCGGCCATGGCCAGCGCGATGTATCCCGGTACGACCATGCCGCCCGCCGCCAGTCCGAACGCCTCCGAGAAGATGAGGCTCATCACGAGCCCGAGCCCAACCGCTGTGGGTGTCACTCTCTCTCGCTCCTCTCCCGAAACAGCGACAGTATCTTGCCGCCGGCGCCGCCGATGTTGCCGACGCCCACGACGATCGCGCGGTCGGGCGTCAGCTCGACGACCTTTCTGAACACCTCATCGGCGCTCTTCCCGCCGAGGTCGTGGATCTTCGCGGCGGGGAGCCCGCGGCTCACGGCTATCGACTTAACCGGATGCGTCATTTCGCCGGTCAGGATGTAGTGGTCGGCGGGAAGGTCGGCGGCGATTATCTCGCCGAACTGGAAGACGCGGTCCGGCCGGTCGGCCCTCATGCCGGCGATGACCATCACGGTCCGGTCGGGGTCGGCATGCGGATTCAGTGCGTTCCAGATGGCCACGGTGGAATCGCGATCGTTCGCCGCGAAGGCGCTCACGAACTCGATCTCCTTGTCTTTCTCTCGGACCTTGTGGATGAAGAGCGCACCTGGGTCAGGCGTCGCTTCCCTCATCCCCTGGACGGCGACGTCGGTCGGCACGCCCAGATGCTCGCAGACGGCGAGCGCAAGAACGACGTTCTCGAGGTGCTCGACGTACCTGAATCCCTCGGTGAGCGTCTGATCCGCCATCTCGGGCAGGACCTCGTGCACCCTGGTGCCCCGAGCCTTGGCCTCCTCGGCAAACGTCCCGAGTCTCTCGTGCTCTGACGTGAAAAGGTCGCCACCGTCGGGAACCGTCCCCGCCAGCGCGACCGCCACGTCGTCCACGGTGGGACCCATGACGTCCAGATGGTCCGGGCGCGCGTTCGTGATGACGCCAACCGTCGCCTTCGCGATCCTGTGCTCGCAGAGCCACTGCAGGTCGGGCCGAATGGCCATGCACTCGAGGACCAGCGCACGAGCCCCTTCGCGCCTGGCTCGCCTCACGATGCCCAGCTGTTCGCGAATGTTGGGTGGGCCGGATCTTGAGATGGGTTCCTCGGCGCCATCCGGATGGATGTACCTGGCGGCGGAGCCGGTGGTCTTGGCCACCGTGCATATGCCGCCTGCGCGGAGACCAGCCGCGACAAGCCTCGCCACGGAGGACTTGCCGCGGGTGCCGTTCACGTGGACGCGGATGGGCACCGCGCGGAGGTTCGTCAGGTGCAGGCGGTATTCCACGACGCCGTAGAGGAAGAATGCCACGGCAAGCAGGAACACCAGGGTCATGCGTCCGTACCTCCGCAAGCACGGCAACGAGGTGAGGGCACAAAAGTTGCGCCGGTTCCCCGTCACTCCTAATGCGGCCCCTGGCCCTCCCAGCCGAGGCACGCGAAGTGAAACGAAGCCGGCACAGTTATGCTACCAGACGTGAGTGGACATGTCAAGTACGCGAATTCGGGCCCGCTAGGCGTCGCCAGCCGGCGGACACCACTCACGAGCCCGAATGCGAATGCGTAGCGCGCGCTCCGGCGCGCCGGGCCAGATCCCTACTCGTAGGTCGACTTGATCTTGCCCCAACTGGACGGCTCCGTTACCGAGAGGCAGTCCACGTCGTGGGCGCCAACGAGCTCTCCGCACAGGCTGTTGGCCGGTGTGCAGGGCGAGGCGTTGTAAAGCGTGAGGTCACCCGAGGGCGCATCGCAGAACTGCGGGTCCTCGGAGAAGTTGAAGTTGAGGCCGGTCTGGTCAGTGAGCTCACCGGTGTAGTTGCCGCCGGTGTTCTCGAATACGTCCGAGCAGTTCACAGACACCGACCGGTCCAATGCTGCCAGATGTACGCCGCCGCCCATGAGGCTGTAGGCCACGATGCATCTGTTGATGTCGGCGCCCACTCCGTCTCCGAAGTAGATACCACCGCCGGCCACCGCCCCATTCCCCATGAAGGTAGACCTCACGATGTTTGCGTCGCCGAAAGTAGCGAGTCCTCCGCCCGTACCCGGCGCGGTCACCGCTTCATTCCACAACACCGAGCACCCGTCGAAGCTAACGGCGCCGGACAGGTTGAAGACACCCGCTCCCCTGGGGGCCCCGTTGTCGGTGATGACGCAGCCATTAAAGGCGATGTCACCATCTGCTATGTAGACCCCACCTCCTCGAGTCCCCGCGTAGTTGCCGGAGCCGATGATGCAGTCGATCAGCTCGCCCTCTTCTACGCCGACCAGGGCGATCGCTCCACCCCTCCCGTCGGTGAACTCGCCGGCTGTGTTCCCTATGAACCGGCACGCAGTGATGCTTATCCAGGACCCACCGCCGCAGTAGAGCGCCCCGCCGAGGGCGTTAGCGCCGTTGACGATATTCGAACCGAACACACACCCTTCGATCGTCGGGGCGGCCGACTCGCACAGAATGGCCCCGCCGTTCCCATCGGTCACGTAGCCGTTGACGATGGTGACGTTCTGCAGGACGGACGAAGCGCCCTCTCCCGAATGAAACCAGAAGGCGCGCCGCGAGTTGAACTCGGTGCCGCCGCAGTCGATCGTCACGTCCGCGGGGTCACCGGTCTGGGACCGGATTGTCACCGCCTTGCCGAGGAAGTCCACGTCACGATTCCCCGTACCGTTGTACGTCCCGTCGGCCAGCTCGATGATGTCCGTGTCCACGACGGCATCAATGGCGTCCTGTATGGTCGCGTAGTCGCCCGAGCCGTTCGCCCGAACCAGATACGTCGCGGCCGGCGCCGGTGTGCTCAGCGCCGCGAGACAAGCTGCCGCGAGCAGTGTCACTATCGCAGTTCTGCCGCTCATAATCTCCTCCTCGCCCGGTAGCGCTTCCGCGAGCGCCGCCGGGCAACCGCCCAGAGCGTGCCTACTCGGGAAGCTCTATGGTGTTGACCTCGCCGAAGTTCGACAGAGGCTGCTCGAACTGCTCCTGGTCGCCCACGAACAGCATCACAAGTCCGTCCGGATGCAGATACTCGGCGGCCGCCGCCTTGACGTCATCGAGAGTCAGATTCTCTATGGCCTCAATGTCCCGCTCCGAAGTGTCGAGAGGCCGGCCCTGCCACTTCAGCTGGACAAGTCGCTGCACGACCGCGGCCTTCGAGTCGTATTCAAACACCTGCTTGTTCAGGTACGCGTCCCGTGCGTTCTCGAACTCCTCTTCCGACGGTCCGTCGGCCTGCATCTCCGCGATCAGATCGGAAATCAGAGACGCGGCCCGTGCCGTCGCGTCGGACCTCGTCTGAGAAGAAGCAACAAACGTGCCGTAGGTCCACGGATCGTGCGAATAGCGGGAGTATGCCGCGTACGCGAGGCCCTCGTCGGTCCTCACCTTCTGTGTAATGCGGGATGTGAAACTGCCTCCGCCAAGAACGAAGTTCACTATCTGGACCGCGGGTCGGCTCTCATCGCGACTGTTCAGGCCGAGATGCCCTATCATGATGACGCCCTGGTCGATGTTCTTGCGCACGTAGTTGACCGAAGGCACGAACGTCAGCGGAAGCTCGGGCTCGGGCTCGATGACGACGTCGGCCTGTTCCCAACCGGCGAGGGCCTCGTCCAGCAGCCCCATGATCTCGTCTTTCGTCACGTCGCCGGATATCCCGATGATGGCGTTGTTCGGATGGAAGAACGCCTGATGGTAGGCGACGAGGTCGTCGCGCAGTATCGCGTTCGCCGTCTTCTCGGTCACCTGCCACGCCATCGGGTGGTCACCGTAGAGGATCTTCCCAAACTCGCGCCCGGCGATCCCGCGCGGTTCGTCATTCTCGCGTCGGATGTTCTCGAGCATTGTCTCACGCCGAAGTTCGATCTTCTCCTCCGGGAAGGCGGGGTTGACGAGAAGCTCCGCCATGATCTCGAGGCAGAGCGGCAGGTCCTTCTTCAGGCAGTTGACGCTGACGCTCGTGCTGCGACCGTCGCCTCCGCCGCCCCCGCGGCCCATCATCCCACCGCCTCCCGCCGGGCCACCGACCTCCACGTAGGCGTCGACGAACTCCAGTTCCTCGTTGATCCTGTCGCCCGGCCAGTTCTCGCTGCCGCCGTTCCTGATGGTCCAGGCGGCGAGTCCTCCGAGGCCGACCTTGTCCATGGCCGGCCTGCCTGTGCCGAGGATCATCGTCATGTTGACGACCGGCACCTCGTGGTCCTCGATCAGGAAACCGGTCATACCGTTCTCGAACGTCAGCTCGTCATACTCGGGCGTCGTCAGCTCGAGCTTCGGATACTTGAGCTTGCTCGGGTGCTTGACCTTGGCGGCCCAGGCCGGTCCCCCTGCGATGGAGACCGCAACCAGAAGGACCAGGCCGACTGTGAGAAGTCTCTTCATTGTTCGCTCCTTGCGCCTTCGCGCCGGTCGCCCCGTGGGACGACAGTCGTCCTAGCTCTTACCCCGCTCAGCCTTCATGCGTGCCCAGAGCCTCTCGACGAGAGCCTCTCTGCCACCCTCGTCGAGCGTCTGGAACTGAGACATCAGCTCCTGCTGCTCCTCCGCGGGCAACGTCTGCGCCCACATCATGATCTCGCTGAAGTCGATCTCCTCCTCGGCGTCCCCACCCTCGGACTCGGTCTCCACCATCCACGCCACCGTGCGGTTCTCCTCGGTGAGGTACTTCTCCGCGACCCTCATTATGTCCTCGGGCGTCACCTGCTTCGTGCGCTCCATGTCGGTGAGCAGCGCACGCCAGTCGCCGCGCATCGCGGCGTAGAACCCCACGCGGAAGGCCAGACCCATGTTCGAACCCAGAGCCCTCACCAGGGACGCCTCCTCCTGATTCCACACGCGCTCGAGCTCGCGCATGTCCACGGGCTCCTTCTTCACGCGCTCGAGTTCCTGCATGATGGCCGCCTCGACCTCTTCGAGCGTGTGCGGGTCCTTCGGGTCGGCACTGATCGTGAAGAGCGGGTCGAGCCTGTCGCCCGGGCCCATCCACGTGCCCGGGGCCTCTCTCGTGAGACCCTGCTCCTCGTAGATGCGCTTGTAGAAACGGCTCGTACGTCCGCTCGCCAGGATCGACTGCAGCGCACCCAGCGCGTAGCTGTCCGGGTGCGGATTCGCGGGGACGTGGTAGCCGATCATCATCGTGGGCTTCGCGTCCTGCTTCACGACGACCCTGCGCTCTCCCTGCTGCTTCGGCTCGCGTGTGGTGAGAACCGGAAGGTCCTCGCCGCGCGGTATCGCACCGAAGTACTTCTTCGCGAGCTTCTTGACCTCGTCTGCCGTGATGTCGCCGGCGAAGAACCCGACGGCGTTGTTCGGTGCGTAATTGCGGTCGAAGTACTCCTGAAGGTCCGCGCGGGTGATCATCGACACGTCGGAGGCCCAGCCGAGGACCGGCACTCCGTACATGCTCGCCGTGTAGGCGGTCGAAAGGAAAGAGTAGTAGAGAACGTCGTCGGGCTCGTTCAGGCTCATTCTGAGCTCTTCCATCACGACGTCGCGCTCGGTGTAGTACTCCCTGAACACCGGGTTGGCCATGCGATCCGACTCCAGGAGCATGAAGAGCTCGAGTCGGTTCGCCGGCAGGTAGGCGAAGTAGAATGTGCCGTCGTTCGACGTACCCGCGTTGAGCATCCGCGAGCCGTTGTTCACGTACGTCTCCCAAAGCTCGTTAGAGATGATGAGTCCCCGGTGCTCGGTCATCGTATCGTAGAGGTCCATCTCTGTCTTCTTGAGTGTGAGGTAGAGACCGAAATAGTCGGTGTCGCCCTCTTCGAGCAGACCGGGAAGCGACCGCATGTCATCGGTCGGACCGGCCTCCTCGAGCCGTTCGACGAGAAGCTCCAGCTCGAGTGCGCGGTCGGAGCCTATGACCTCGCGGTCCTCCTCGTTGAGCGACGATGTCAACTCGTTAACGTACTCATCGAAGTACTCGAGTCTCCACGGCTCGATCTCCAGCATGAGTTCGCGGATGCTCACCGCCAGCACGTCCTCACGATCGAGAAACTCCTTCTCGGCCTCGTAGTCCTTCGTACCGACGGTCTCGGTGCCCTTGAAGAGCATGTGCTCCAGGAGGTGCGAGACGCCGGTGATGCCCGGTCGCTCGTAGATGGCGCCGACCTTGAAACCGACGGCACAGAACGCTACCGGAGCCTCGTGACGCTCGATAACGATGAACTTCATCCCGTTGTCGAGTTCGAACTCCTTGACCTTGTCCTCCAGTGTCTCGGCTGTGGCCACTGAAACCAGGCCTGCAGCCAGCACCAGAAGACACAGCGACACGATCGGAAACCGCCGCATGGACGCCTCCCCTCGGTTGAAGTTGCTTGCGTTCGTCTCTATTCCGTGTGCTTCGGCTCTGTCTGGCGTACCTCAGACAGATCACAGAGCATAGCCGTTGAGCACGGAGTCAGTCAAGGCCGTCCGTCGAGGGGCCACCACGGCGGTTTGAGCGACAGTCGGGTGTTTTCATCGCTCTGCCGGCGCCCGCGATGCTATGCTCTGGTGACAACGCCCATGGACGAGTAGTCTCGAAGGAACACCCTGGCGGGGCTGCGATGAGAATCGAAATCCCATACGGCGGAACCACGATGGCGGTGAACCTCGACGACGCGAACGTCGCAGGCGTCGTCCGCGCCGCGGAGACGGCGAGCGGCGACGAACGGCAGGTCATGACCCATGCGCTGTCCTCCCCCACAGGCTCAGTTCCTCTCGGTAGCTTCCTCGAGGGCTCGAGCGATGTGGTCGTCATCGTCAACGACACTAAGAGACCCACTCCGACCGCGAGGGTGCTCGACTTGGTCCGACCCGACCTGGAGAAGGTCGGCAACGTGACCTTCCTCATCGCAACGGGGACACACAGACCACCCACGCCCGAGGAGCAGGCGACTATCCTCGGCGAAGCTGCGGGGATCCCCGGCGCGCGGACCGTCGTGCACGACTCCCGAAGACCGGAAGACATGACGTTCGTCGGACGCACGACGAGGGGCACGGAGGTTCATTTCAACCGACTCGTCACCGACGCCTCTCGCATCGTCATCATCGGCTCCGTGGAACCTCACTACTTCGCCGGATTCACCGGCGGGAGGAAGGCCTTCCTCCCCGGAGTGGCGGCCTTCGAATCGGTACTTCAGAACCACAGTCACGCGCTCGATCCGGCCTCCCATCTCATGGCGCTCGACGGCAACCCGGTGCACGAGGACATGCTTGAGGCGCTGGAACTCATGGGCGACAAGCCCATCTTCAGCATCATGACGGTCGTCGACCACGGGCGGAGGGTCTGCGCCGCGCACGCCGGTGACGTCCACGGCGCCTTCAACGCGGCAGTCCTGAGCGCGAGAGAGATGTTCTCCGTGGACGTACCCGGGAAGTGCGACATCGTGGTGGCGGTGGCCGGAAGCCCGGTCGACTCCGACCTTTATCAGGCGCACAAGGCCATAGAGAGCGCCAGGCTTGCCCTCGCCGAGAGTGGGATCCTCATCCTGGTCGCCGAGTGCGGTGAGGGTCTGGGGAACGACGCGTTCGTCGAGCAGATGACGGCGGCGGAGTCCCCCGAAGACGTCGCCCGGCTGGTGGGAAGCAGCTACAGCCTGGGAGACCACAAGTCCGTCAAGCTCGCCGAACTCGTGATGAAGGCCGAGGTATGGGCCGTGACGGGGCTCCCCGATAAGATCCTCGAGGGTATCTTCTTCCGCCCGTTCGCGCGGCTACAGGACGCGCTGGACGCGGCCCTCACAAAGAGAGGACCCGGGGGCCGGGTCCTCTTCCTGATGGACGCCGGCACCACGGTGCCGCGCACGACCTGATCGCCGCACGCTCACTACGTAGGGAACACTCCGAACACCTTGCTCGTGAGGAAGTAAACGAGCAGCGTCATGACCACGATCCCGATCAAGTGCAGCTTGAAGCCCGTCCGGAACATATCGGATATGTCGAGCTTGCCCGAACCGTACACGATGGCGTTCGGCGGGGTCGAGACCGGAAGCATGAACACATTCGAGCACGCGATCGTCGCCGGGATCGCCAGCAGGTACGGCGGCACGTTGATCGCGGCCGCGACGGCTATCAGGATCGGGATCATCATGTTCGCCACGGCTGTGTTCGAGGCGATCTCGCTCAGGAACGATGCGATCACCGCGACGATCAGGATGAGCAGAAGCGGGTGCAGCGTGCCTGACAGCGGGAGCGAGCCCGCGATCCATTGGGCCGTTCCGGACGCGAACAAACCCTTACCCAGCGCCAGTCCCCCACCGAAAAGGTAGAGCGTTCCGAACGAGATGGACCGCGTGTCCGCCCAGACGAGAGGGAACTCCCACTTCTTGACGCTCGTGGGAACGATGAACAGCATGAGCGCACACGATATCGCGATGAGCGAGTCGTCGAACCGAGCCTGCAGGGTGGTCATGAACCCGAGCGGGATACTGTCCCAGAACGGGCGCGTCAGCCAGAGGACCGCCACCATCACGAACGCGACGATCGTGTGCTTCCCGCCCCGCGAGATCGGACCGAGCGCCTTCCGCTCCTCCTCGAGCGCCTCCCCGCCGGTGATGGTCCTGACCTGGGGCTTGTGCGTCCACCAGAGGAACCACCACGTGAGGGGCAGCATGACTACGGCGAACGGCAACCCGACCTTGAGCCATTCGAAGAACGTGACCTCGCGTCCGAGCAACGATTGGGAGAAGCCGGCCAGCAGGACATTGGGCGGAGTTCCGACGAGCGTCGCCACGCCGCCGATGGTGGCCGCATAGGCTATCCCCAAGAGCAGGACCGCACCGTAACGCGACTCCGCCTCGAGCTGCGAGTTCGTGAGGATCGCCAGGGCTATCGGGAGCATCATTGCCGTGGTGGCCGTGTTCGAGAGGAAGGCGGACAGAAACGCGGTCAGCCCCATGAAGTAGAGGACGAGCATCTTCGAGTCGCCGCCGACGCGCCCGAGGATCGCGAGCGCCAGCCTGCGGTCGATGCCCCACTTCATCATGGAGCGCGCAATGATGAACCCGCCGAGAAAAAGAAACACCAGCCGGTTGGCGTACTGCGAGAGCGCTTCCTGAAGCGGGAGAATGCCGAGCAGAGGCAGGAGAACGGCCGGGACGAGCGAGGTCGCGTAGATGGAAACGGCCTCGGTGCCCCACCACACGGCGCACAGCGCAAGCACGGCGAGCGTCCGTCTGATCTGGACGTCGACGGGAAGCGGCGCGAACATCAGCACGACGAAGACGGCGATCCCGCCGACGAAGCCTATCTTCTTCTTGAGTGTGACGAACGAACTCACGCCTCGCGGATCCTCCAGGATGCCGTGGACCACCGTGGAATCACTACAGCCCCAGGAAGGCGATCGCGCCACCGGACGCGAACAGCGCGAAGCCGGCGAACGCGTGACCGTACCGTTCCATGCTCTTCACGCGCACTCTCGAAAGGCCGTAGTACGAGGTCATGACCACGGTCAGCATCGTCCCGACGGTCGCCAGACCGAACACCGCGGCGACCAGCACCACGTGGGAGATGCTCCCCCGCGCCGCAGGGAACATCAGGATGGGAATGAGCGGTTCGCACGGGCCAAAAACGAAGATCAGGAAGAGTATCCACGGCGTAGCGCTCCGCGATCTGGCGTCGTGAACGTGACTGTGCTCGCCCGTGTGCCCGTGGAAGTGACTGTGCTCCGCACCGCCCTCGTGCACGTGAGAGTGCTCGTGAGATCTGCTTCGGACCGCCCTGTGTACGCCCCACACGAAGTACGCGAACCCGAACGCCATGAGGAGCCAGGCGGCGATGTCGCCACGCACGGCCTCGATGGCTTCGAGTCTGAACAGGGCGGTACCGATGACGATACCGATGAGTCCGAGAACGACGGAGCTCAGTACGTGCCCGACGCCGCAGAGCGCGGTGACAAGAGCCGTCTTCCGCGAAGTCCACCCACGCGCCTTAGACAGAACGACGAACGGAAGGTAGTGGTCGGGACCGAGCACCGTGTGCACGAACCCGATCGTCGCGGCGGTCCCCAGAAGCACCAGGAGGCTCTTGTCCATGTCAGTCCTTCTCTTCCTAACGGCGTTCAGCGAGGCGATGCGCATGACCATGGCGCAATCAGGCATTGTAGCGCACGCGCCGGAGGGATGGTAGCGGTATCGCCGGATGTCGGCGGGACGGCGGCAGTACGCCTCGCACCGGCGGGACGGCGGCATCACTCGCCCCCCCGACACGCGAAGAGGGACCGCTACAGGCGGCCCCTCTCGGTTATTCGTGTTCGGCCGGCCATCACCCGACCGTGCAGTTGGCGTCCCTATCGCAGCAGGACGACCTTCCTCGCCTCGCGCCACTCCCCGACGGACGCCCGGCAGAAGTAGATGCCGGAGGCCGCGGGTGCGCCGTGACTGTCGCGTCCGTCCCAGACCACTCGATTCGCCCCCGCGGGCATGGAGCCCTCGGCGAGCGTCGTCACGAGCCGTCCTGAAACGTCGTAGATCTCGATCAGCGCCTGCTCCGCCGACGGGAGCGAGAACTCAAGCGACGTCTCGGCCGTGAACGGGTTGGGTGCGCCTGGACCGAGGGCCATGGTGAGCACCTGGTCGCCGGGGACCGAAGTCCCCTCCAGCACGTGTGCCTCGAGCGTGACGACAAGGACATCAAGCTCAGACGCCCCTGTGACGGTCTGGTCGTCCCTGTTTGAGAACGTCAGCGTGGCCGTGTAGGTGCTGTCCTCTACCGCGCCCGCGCTGTCGAACGCGAGCACGTACTCGCCCGGGTCATCCGCGAGCGTCATCGGGCTGAACCCTCCGACGAACGAGAAGCGCCCATCTCCCCCGACGATTGTCGCGTCGTGGACCTCAAGCAGTGCCTGGTTGCTGGAATATGTCTCGTTGTAGACGCTCAGCGTCTCACTGGAGAAAGCGCCCGCGTCGTGCGACCCGAAATCCAGGGTCGAATACAGGAGTATCGCCAGCTGCTCAAGCGAGGGGCTTGCGTGCTCGAGCACCCTGCCGGAGAGATTGACATACCAGGTGGGATCATCGAGGTCGTTCGATGCTATCTCGAGATTCGCGAAGAAGTCTCCGGGGTCGCCGGTGCCCATCGTTATGATGTGGTCGTCGTCCCCGCTCGGCCCCAGCACGAACGCTCCGCTGGGCGCTCCGAAGCCACCGGACGCTGACATCGAATAGGACAGATCCTCGGCGGGAGCGGTCGCCACGTTCCCGACCGTCAGGATCTCCTCCGCGACCGTATCTTCGATGTAGTCGCCGAAGTCGATGGCCGTAGCGGCGTCGATCTTCGCGGGAAGCTGAAGCTCCAGGAAGACCGGGAGATGGTCGGCGGCCGTGTAGAGCGCGTCTGCAACGGCGGCGCTCACTATCTCGTTCGGAGGATCATTGATGTCAAGATTGAGTCGCAGGCCGTCGTTCCCGAGGGGGACGTACGAGAAGTCGACATACGACAGCCCGACGTCGTCGTCCAGCGCGTACGACACCAGGGCGAAGTCGAACCGGTCGTCCATCCCGCCGCCCGTGCCGCTCCCGCCGTCAACGCGTGGAGACTGGGTGTGCGTGTGCCGGAGCGAGTAGTTGTCGTGCCAGGTGCCACCGATGTTGATCGGGTCCTTGCTCCGGCCGTCGTTGTCCACCTGGTAGCCGATCAGCATCTGGTACGAACCCTCGCTGCTCGACTGGATGTTGAAGTCACCCGTGACCATGAAGTTGCTGTCTGACGGATAGGCGTTCAGGTAGTTCCTGATGACGGTCGTCTCCTCAAGCCTCTCGGCCTGGTCTTCCGAGGACGAACCAGCCTTGAGGTGCGTCGAGAAGATAACGAACTCGGCCTCGGCGGAGTCGTAACCGACGGGACGAAACTTGTACCACATCGTATAGCGGACGCCGGTGTCGAGGTACCCGTGGTCCAGGGAGTTCAGGACGTCCGGCTTGAAGAAACACGCGTTGTCCGTGTCCGGACCGTTGATGAACGGCATCCACGTGTACTTGCCGGGCTCTGTGTAGTTGAGGATGTTGTCGCAGAAGATGTCGGTGGCCTGCCAGGACTCGATCTCCTGAACAACGATGAGGTCGGCATCTATCTCGTCCATGACGATCCGGAACGAGGCCTCTCTGGTAAGGTAGTCGTTGGGGAAGTTGAGTATGTTGTAGGTGCAGACCTTGATAGCGTGGGCGGGCTGTGCCCCGACCGCGAGCGCTACGGCTGCCGCGAGCAAAAGGAGCTTCATTGGCGTCTGTCGCTTGAACAAGGGGTCCTCCTGTCGGTCCTGCCGCCGGGGGGGGCGGCTCAGCCAGTAATACCTCCCTATCTTCCATTGTAGCATAGATTTATCAATATCTCAAGTTCGGATACCGGCAGCTCCCGCGCTCCCGAGGTGGTCCGCCCGGAACGTGTCGCACCGCCGTTACTTGCACCCACCGGCGGCACACCCCCGCCCTCGCCGGCAGACCTCATTCGCTGGAGTGCCGGGATCCCGTCTGATAGAATCATCGGTCATGAATTTCGGAGCGTTTCTGATTACTGCCATCCTCATCTCGCTCTCGGGCGTCATGGCGCCGGGTCCCCTGACGGTCGTCGTCGTCGGCAAGGGCGCGAAGTCCCCGCGCGCGGGAGCACTCATCGCGCTCGGTCACGGCGCCATCGAGTTTCCGCTGATGGCCCTCATCGTGCTGGGGCTGGGGCCGTTCTTCCAGCACAAGGCATTCGCCACGTCCGTCGGCCTGGCCGGAGGCGGAGTGCTCCTGTGGATGGCGGCGGGGCTCCTGCTCTCTCTCCGACGCGGCAGCGCCGAGGGAGCCGGCCCGGAACGAATGCACGGCGCCTCCCCCTTCATGGCCGGCGTGCTCATGACCGGAGGGAATCCCTACTTCATCATATGGTGGGCAACTGTAGGAGCCACGCTCGTGTTCAGAGCCTGGAGCTACGGTGTGTGGCAGTTCGCCGTGTTCGCCGTGATCCACTGGTCGCTCGACCTCATCTGGTACTTCTTCCTGTCCTCGGCAGCGTTCAAGGGGACAAAACTCCTTGGAGACCGCTTCCTCAAGGGCATCAGCCTGCTCGCCGGCCTCATGCTGCTCTACTTCGGAGTGCGGTTCCTGAGCGATGCGCTCGTGAACCTGCTCTGACGGACCTCTCGGGATTCCCTCAGACCAAACCGGCCCACCCGGCGCCGACCGATTCCCCTATCTTCGCGTCTCTTGCTATGTTACAATAATAATGATTAACAAGAACAGCTGGGAAACGGGCAAGCGGAGGTCTGTGTCGATGAGGCGACGCTCATTTGGACGTACATCGGTGATGGCCGCGGCACTCTCGGCAGTGCTGCTTCTCCTGGTACCGACCGCGGGACTGCAGGCGAAGTCCCTGGCGGAGGAACTCGAGGGGGACGACTTCCTGCCCATCGGCATGACGGCGGAAGAGCTCCTGATGCTCGACCGGATCGGCGAACGCCACCGCGCCACGCCTCCGGCGACCGGCCCCGTGAGGAACCCAGGCGAGTTCGAGCCGATGACGGGCGTCATCGTGCGCTACCCGTGGGGCAACCCGACCAGCCTCCTCGCCGAGTACGCCGAGGACGTGACGCTCTGGGTCATCGTCGAGGACGCGGGTGACCAGTCGGCCGCCACGAGCGACCTCACGAGCGCCGGAGCCAACATGGCCCACGTCGACTGGATCTTCGCGCCGACCAACAGCATCTGGACACGCGACTACGGCCCGTGGTTCCTCATCGACGGGAATGGTGAGCAGGGCATAAACGACCACATCTACAATCGACCGAGACCGCAGGACGACCTCATCCCGAGCGTCATCGGTACTGACTGGGGCATTCCGGTGTACGGAATGGACCTGGAAGCGACGGGCGGCAACTACATGACCGACGGGCGCGGCGTCTCCATGTCGACTCGCCTCACGCTCGACGAGAACACAGGGTTCACGACCGCGGAGATCGATTCGATCATGAACGCGTATCTGGGCATCGAGCAGTTCCACTGGCTCCCCTACATCGAATCCGGCGGCATCCACCATATCGATTGCTGGGCGAAGTTCCTTGGCCCGGAGAAGATCCTGCTGAGGGAGGTCCCGTCGGGACACTCGGCCTACGCCGCGATCGAGAGCAACTGTGCCTACCTGTCATCGATCACGAGCAGCTACGGCCGTCCCTACGAGATCGTGCGCGTCTACACGCCGAACAACGAACCCTACACGAACTCCATAATCATCAATGACAAGGTGTTCGTGCCGCAGTACGGCACGACGTGGGACGACGACGCGCTCCAGACCTATGGCGATGCGATGCCGGGCTATGAGGTACTGGGCTACACGGGCTCATGGCTCTCGGACGACGCCATCCACTGTCGTGCGATGGGCGTGACCGACCGCTACATGCTCTACATCGACCACGTGCCGCTCCCCGACAGCCCGAGCACGATTGACGACTACCGGGTCGAGGCCGACATCATCGACGGGAGCGAGACCGGACTCATCGCCGACTCGCTCGTCGTCTACTGGGAGACGGACAGCGCTCCCGGCTTCGCGCCCATCGTGATGACCGTGGACTCGCGGGCCGGCAGCTACTACGCCGAGATACCGGCGCAGAGCCTTGGCACGGTGGTCTCCTACTACATCCACGCCGCGGACCAGTCGGGGCGCAGCGAGTCCCACCCGTACATCGGGCGCGCGGACGCGCACTCGTTCGAGATAGTAGTGGACACCGAGTCCCCGTCCGTCGTCCACACACCCCTGACGGACATCACGGCTGGCCAGTGGCCGCCGACGACCTCGGCCGAGGTCATCGACAACACCGTTGTCAGCACGGTGACACTCCAGTCGTGGATCAACGGCGCGCCTCAGACAGACGTCGCGATGACACGCGTGGGAACGAGCGGAACTTTCGAGGGCTCGTTCACGGGCACGGCCGTTGCCGGTGACGCGGTGACGTACAGGATCGTGGCTGAAGACGGCGCAAACCCGCCTAACATCGCATACGAGCCTCCGGCCGGCACTCACGCATTCGACGTGCTCGACGCCATAGCCTGCGTCATCTGGGAGCCGGACCCGTCGCCTTCGTCCGGTGCGGCGATCGCGACCATCCTCGATGCGAAGGACATCAGCTACGACTACACGACCGACATGCCCGACTTCGGCCAGTACTCGGCGGCCTTCATCTGCCTCGGCGTCTACTCCCAGAACGTTTCGCTTTCTGCCGCGCAGGCCAACGCTCTTGTCGCGTATCTGGACGCGGGTGGCAACGCCTACATGGAGGGTGGAGAATGCTGGGCCTACGACTCGACCAAGAGCATCTACAACCCCTACTTCGGTATCAACGGGACCCTGGACGGGAGCGGCGACCTCTACACGGTCCTGGGCGTGGACGGCACGATGTGCGAGGGCATGAGCCTCGCGTATTCCGGACCCAACAGCTCCATAGACCATGTCGAGCCATTGACCGGCGCGACGAAAATACTCAAGAACTCCGGCGACCAGGCGGGCTGCGGCGTCTCTCACGACAGCGGCGCGTACAAGACTGTCGGGTTCTCGTTCGAGTTCGGGGGTCTGACGGACGGAGCGTCGCCGTCGACGAAGGACGACCTTCTCACTGAGATCCTGGTCTTCTTCGGGCTGACCCAGACCGGCGTCGACGACGGCGTCTTCGCCTTCAGACTCGAGCAGAACCGGCCGAATCCGTTCAACCCCGTGACCACGCTGGCCTTCGAGCTTCCGGCTTCTGGGCGCGTTGAGCTCCGTGTCTACAACGCGGCCGGCAAGCGCGTGGCCACGCTCATCGACGGACGCGCGGAGGCAGGCAGGCGGAGCGTCTCGTGGCGCGGCCTCGACGACGGCGGCAGGCCCGTCGCCAGCGGCGTCTACTTCTTCCGGCTGACGCATGACGGCGAGACGGTCTCGCGGAAGGGCGTGCTCCTCAAGTAGCACAGCGGGCGGCGGAGGGCCATCGATTCGCCGAGCCGGCCACCCGCCCGAAGCCAGAGCAAGCAGTGAGAGCGAGCGCGGCAGGGCAATGCCGCGCTCGCTCTCACTCGTGGGACCCGAACCGAGCGTCAACTACGTTGACGGAGCCGACGCGCCGCCGTGGCGTCTTCGCCGACAGCCGGGCCGTTCCGCATCCGGCACGGTCTTTCCACCTTGGCGGCCGACCGCGGGAGCGGGCGAACCCCCGCCGCGCGCGGGAGATGTATTGAGGCGCCCGAATGTGAGACGATGGACGCTGGTCCGCCGCCATGGCCAGCCGAGCGGTCACCTGCGGCCCAGACGCTGGCGGAGCACCAGATGTATCCCGAGACTCCCCCGGAACGGAGATGACACGATGACAGTGCGAGGCGCGTTGCTTTCCTGCACGGCCGCCGCTGTGCTCCTGTGCCCGCAGCCGGCCCTCCCAGACGACGGCGCCCGGTACGACAACACGTTCATGAAAGACTTCATCATGGACGCGCCGTGGAGGGTAACCGACGCGGCCACGGCCATCCCCCTAACCATCGTCCTCAAGGACTGCGACGCGGACGACATCCGCGAGCTGCACTGGATACGTTGCTGGGACGTGACGTCGGGAGAGACCATCCTCTGGGATCACGACTTCGGCGACGAGACTATCGGCAACGACGAGTACGAGTCGAACTTCTGGACCTACATCACGACGGTAACGGAGGGACATCCTTCGCTTGCGAACGGCACGCTCCTGACGCCGGCGAACCTGGGATACGGACCGGGGGACGACATAGATCTCAAGGTCAGCATCTACTACAAGGACGACTGGTTCAACTACACCGAGACGCGCTACCTGAGAGTTCGGGTCGGCCGCGGCGCCTACCCATGGCCCGAGGGGTGGTACGGCGGGGACACCCACTACCACACCATGTACACGAACAACATCGCGGAGTTCGGCGCGCCGCTCCCCGCGGTCGCGATGACCGCGGAGGCCATGGGGCTCCACTGGCTCACGACGACCGACCACTCCTGCGACCTTGACGAAACCGGTGACGGCTCCTTCTCATACGCGACAACGCACTGGGAGTACACTGTCCAGGACGAATCCGGCAGCCAAGCGGTCTACCGCGACAACACCGCGTTCGGTTCGGCCTGGAACGCGCTGGGCGACGACGTCGCGCAGTTCGACTCACCGAGCGTCAGGCTCTACCGCGCGGTGGAACTCAACTCCTCGTCCATCGACGCGGGCTCCTACGAGAAGACGCTACACGGCCTCTTCTACAACGACGCCTACATCTCGTCTCCTCTGAGCGGGGCGATAGGCGAGCGCCCGGTAACGCCGACGCTGCCCTCGGCCCTCTCGCAGCTCTCAGTAGGAGGGTTCGCGTACGCCGCCCACCCGGTATCGGACATGGGCGCCGAGTGGGGCGGCATCGACTGGACAGTGAACGGAACGACGTGGGGCGACGAGGACATCGCGACTGCCTTGGGGTACGAGGTCTTCCGCGGGCTTGAGGCGTTCAACACGCGCGCGACGCGCTACTCGTCCGACCAGAACAACCCCTGGTCTGACTTCGACTCGGGGGTTCTGCCGGACAACCCTTACCCCGACGAACTGCTGCAGGGTGTAGCACTCTGGGACGACTGCCTCCGGGCCAACCTGAGTCCCGTTCGAAAGGTGTTCTTCGCGGGCGGTAGCGACGCGCACGGCGACTTCAACTACGGCGCCTTCCTGAGCCTGGACAACTACGCCACCGATAACGCCATCGGCAAGGTACAGACCGTCGTCTTCGTGCCGGGCCCATACGGTCCGGGCAACCTCCCGCCGATGTCCGAGATCCTGGCCGCGTACCGGGCCGGCCGCTCCGTGGTGACCGACGGGCCGTTCGTGGAGATCGGAGTGGACGGTAACTGCGACGGGGACTTCAGCGACCCTGACGACCTGATGGTGGGTGACGACGTGAGCGGACCGTCGGCCGCCGCTCTGCCCATGACCCTTCGCTGGGCGTCGAGCGCGGACTTCGGACCGGTGACGTCCGTCGAGATCCTCATCGGCAGTGCGGCCGGCACGACGACTCTCCTCTCCCTGAGCCCAAGCGCGTTCGGAGAGGGCTTCTCCGGTGAGCGAGTAGTGGACCTCGGAACCTACGGGCTCGCGGGACCTCGCTACTTCCGCGCTGAGTGTCTGACCGACCGCGGCGACGACGTGTTCCGCGCATACTCGAACCCGATCTGGGTCACGTTCGACGGCACGTCGGTCGCTGAAAGTGGCGCCGAGACCACCCTCAGTGTCTCTCTGGCGCGGAACCCATCCTGGGGAGAGATGTCTTTCGATCTCGTCCTTCCCACCCCCGGCCGGGCGCTCCTGAGCATCCACGACGTTTCGGGGCGTCTGGTCAAGAGCCTCGGCACGGATTGGGTCCCCGCCGGCTCCCTGAGTGTGACGTGGGACGGAACCGACAGCAGCGGAAGGCCCGTCGCATCCGGAGTCTACCTGGCGCGCCTGGGCGCCTCGGACGGAGCCGCTGTCGCTAAGTGCGTGCTCCTGCGCTAGCGGGAAGCCACAAATCAGCCCTTGTCACGCGAAGCCCTCGCTTGTTACCATCATAACACATATCCGTCCGACACCGCTGTGTCATGGCCGGCAACAGCCAGCAATGAGCCGATATCGTATCTCATTGGCGCGAACCTGAGGCAGTTCGCCGGAATGGCGTAGTGGAAGTTCGCCAGATTCTGGCGAGTGGGAAACGGGCTCATCCTCGCTGGGGGGGCGGGCCTAGATGGGTCGCATCGGTGGCGGCACGGCGCCACGCGGACGGAGGCAGCCACGCATGACTCTCGACGTGATCATTCCGATCTACAACGAGGAGGACACCCTCGCGGAGCTGCTCGAGAAGGTGCTCGCGAGCCCCCTCCGTCCCACTGTCATAGCTGTGAACGACGGGTCGTCCGACAGCACGCCCGAGATCCTCAGGCACTACGGCAACAGAGAGAGGATCCGCTTCGCGTCGCACGAGCGGAACCTCGGGAAGGGGGCGGCCGTCAGAACCGGGATCGGCATGGCCACCGGAGACGTCGTCCTCGTGCAGGATGCCGACCTCGAGTACGACCCGGACGACTTCAGCAGCATCCTCGAGCCGTTCGAGGACCCCGACGTCATGGTCGTCTACGGTTCCAGGAGACTGAACCCCACCAACAAGCGCTGCTCCCGGATGTTCCTTCTCGGGGGCGCGTCGCTCACCTGGCTGACGAACCTGCTCTACGGCACGGGAATCACGGACGAGCCGACGTGCTACAAGGCATTCCGCAGGGAGCTGCTGCAATCGCTTCCCCTTCGCTGCATGGGGTTCGAGTTTTGCCCTGAGGTCACGGCCCTCGTGGCCAGAAGAGGAATACGCATTCGGGAGGTGCCGATCAGGTACAATCCAAGGTCGCGAGCAGAGGGGAAGAAGATCGGGCTGAGCGATTGGTTCCGGGCGGTCCTCACATTGCTGCGGTACCGCCTCCTCCCGGAGAGCTCCATCGCGGCGAGGCCGGCCGGGCAGAGAGGCTAGCCGTCCGCCATCTCGACGAGCCGCGCGGCAACGGACTTACCCAATTCCCGGCACTCGTTCAGGTCCTTCTCGTCAGGGACGAACTGCACGCGCAGTCCCTCGGACACGAGTTCGACCTTCATCTTCTCGAAGATGGCGTTGATCTGCGCGACTCCCTCTCCGCTCCATCCGTACGATCCGAAGGCCGCCCCGACGAGATTCCTCGGGCGCAGCCCCTGGAGGTAGAGGAAGACGTCACCGAGACTGGGAAACATGTTGTTGTTGATGGTCGGCGTCCCCACCAGGAGCGCGCCCGCCTCGAGAAGCTCCGCCGCAACGTCGCTGCGATGACTCACCTTAAGAGGAACGAGGCTGGGTCGCGCGCCACCGGCAGCGAGCCCGTCAGCGATCGCCCGCGCCATCTTCGCCGTGCTGCCCCACATCGTGTCGTAGACGACCACGGCCTTGAGCGTCGGCTTCTGCTCGGACCACTTCTCGTAGTTCTCGACGGCCATATTGAACTTGCTTCTCCAGATCGGCCCGTGGTCCGGTGCGACCAGCTTGAACGGGAGATTCAGTTCCTTGACGCGAGCCAGCAGCTTCTTCACCATCGGCGAGTACGGCATGAGAATGTTGGCGTAGTACTTCGCGGCCTCGTCGTAGAGCACGCCCTCGTCGACTCCATCGTCGAAGCGCTCCGTCGAGGCCAGGTGCATCCCGAACGCGTCCTGCGAGAACAGCACCTCGTCCGCCGTAAGGTAGGTGAACATGCTGTCCGGCCAGTGAAGCATGCGGGTCTCGAGAAACTGGAGTTCGACATCGCCGAGGCTCAACGTGCCTCCATCCTCGACGGGCGTGACATCGAAACGTCCGTGGAAGTGGCTTTGCAGGGCCTTGACCCCCATCTTTGACGCGAACACATGCTCCGGCTGAATCAGATCCACGACCTCGGGCAAACAGCCCGAGTGATCCATCTCCGCGTGGTTCGACACGATGATACTGATGTCTGAGGGATCGACGACAGACGCGATACGCGCAAGAAGTTCGTCCCTGAACGGGGCCTTGACGGTGTCGATCAGCGTGACCTTGTCCGCGAGAATCAGATAGGCGTTGTAGGTGGTCCCGCGGTCGGTCGCGTACCCGTGGAAGTCACGGATCTCCCAATCGACCGCTCCGACCCAGTAGACGTGCTCGCTGATCTTCACCGCGCCGAACGACGTCAGCATCTGTTGCTCCTCCCCCTTGGAGTCCTGGCCCTCGTCCGAGTTCGCCGGCGGCGTGTAGACGCGCCCGCCCAGCTCTCTATATGTATCACGATGCCTTCCGGCCGACCCGGTCGAAAAGCAGTGCGTCGGCGCTCAGGTCGTCACGGATCCCCAGACGAGTCAGGGCGAAGTCGTACTTCACCGGATCGTCCGGGCTGAGCGTTCTGAACGCGCTGGTTACCTCCAGAGCGGTGCGACCATTTGCCTGCTTGCGATCGGTCAGCCCCAACAGGAACGAGAGTTTGTGCATGTGGGTGTCGAGGGGAACGATGAGCTTCGACGCCGGCACGCTGTCCCAGCCGCCGGGGTCGACATCGTCGCTCCTCACCATCCATCGCAGGAAGAGGTGCAGGCGCTTGCAGGCGCTCCCTCTCTCCGGGTCGGGCAAGGGGCAGGTGCCTTCTTCGCCGGTCGTCGCGCACGGCGCGTCCGCTATGACGCCGACGAAGGACGTCAGTGCCGGAAGCACGGTCTCGTCCTCGGGTGACAGCAGAGTAGCGAAGAACTCGCCGAGCGAGCCGTGCCCGGCGGTCACCACCCGCACACCGTCGAGCATCCGGCAGAGGTCCTCTCCCGTCGTGAAGCGGTGCTTGAATCCCTCGAACGCGGTGCGTAACGAGTCCGGGGACGAATCGCCCACGAAAGCTGCCGGGTGCGGCCCCATGCGTCCGAGCGCATTCGTGACGCTCTTCAGTATCTGCTTGACCCTGCCGTAGGCAAGCGTCGATGCGATGAGCCCGACGATCTCCCTGTCCTCCGGATCGTCGTAGTGATAGAGAAATTCGAGTGGGTCCGGGTGAACGAATTCCCACCGGTTCAGTTTCCGGTAGAGGTCCTCGAGAATGTCCCTGTCCACGCGTGGCTCAACGCGGGAGACCGAGAGCCCCCCCCACTCACCGCTATCCTTCAAGAGTGAACTCCCGCACGTCGAACCAGTAGCCCGAGCCTGTCGCCTGATCGATCTGAGCCTGCACAAGAGCGAGGTGCCCCTCCTCTATCTCAAGGAAGCGCTGGAACAAGGCTCTCGCCTCGGCCGGGAGCTCGTCGACCATGCGCTGGTAGAAGCCGCTCGTCTCGCGCTCAACCCCGTGGGCCTTGCTGAGGAACTGCAGTTCCACGGTTCCGGGCTTGCCGCCAACCTTCTCCCGCAGCTTGCCGACACCCTGTTCGATGACCTCGCTCGACGGGACCGCCGTTGTCAGGCCGTCCGCCGTGACCGTCCCGTCGCTGCTCCACTGGTCCAGCTTCGTTTCGAGGTAGTCGACGTGACACTGCTCCTCGTCCATCATCAGTTGAAAAAGCCTCTTGCCCTCGGGGTTCTGCGCCTTACTCACGGCCTCTGCGTAGACGTCGCGAACCCGCGTCTCGTACTCTATGGATGTCTTGATGGCTTCCTCTACCGTCACGACGCCTCCCGCGTTGCGTGCCCGGGCGAATTCAGAAGAGCGGCAGCGCGGTGCGACCTGACGGCCGCCACCGCGCCACATCTCAGAAACCCCTCGCGACCCCGGAGATTCGCGGCCCTAGGACTTCCAGAGCCCGTGCTTGTTGCAGTACTCCCGAACCATGTCGATGCTGCCGTCGACGCAGAACGTTGCCTCGGGGGCGCCGCCCGGCTCCAGAAACTCTCTGTAGGCCTTGCCGCCGGCGATGACCTCGATCCACTCGATGAAGTGGTCGGATTCCATTGGATGAGCGACGCTGCCGACGGTCACCTTGACGCCGTGGTCGGTGTCTTCCTTGACCGGCACGTGTTTCTCCTGTGCTGCGTCCGTGGTGTTCTCCTTCAGCTGCACCATCTCCTCGCCGCAGCAGACGAGCGTTCCGGCGCCACCGTGAAGCACCTCGACGATGTTCCCGCACACTTCGCACTTGTAGACTTCGAGCTTCGCTGCCATGCCAGTTCTCCCGCGTTGGCGCGCCGTCCTACTGCGCGCGTAGTGTGATCGTCTTCTAGAGCAGCTCCTTCGCCGCGTTCAGTGCGGCCTCGTAGTCCGGCTCGTCCCCAACCTCGCTGAGCACCTCCACGTACCTGATGTCGCCCTTGCGGTCGACGACAAATACCGCGCGCGCCAGAAGCCTGATCTCCTTCATCAGAACACCCCACGCCTCGCCGAAGGCAGCCGACCTGTGGTCCGAGAACGTCTTCACCGTCTCCACGCCCGCGGCGCCGCACCAGCGCTTCTGCGTGAACGGCAGGTCCATGCTGACGGTCAGCACGGCGACGTCATCGCCGAGCTTCCCGGCTTCCAGGTTGAAGCGCCTGGTCTCTACGTCGCAGGTGCTGGTCTCAAGTGACGCAACGGACGTCACTATGGCGACCTTGCCCTTGTACGTCGAGAGCATGACGGGCTGCAGGTCGTTGTCGACCACCTCGACATCGGGCGCGTCGTCCCCCACCTTGAGCTCGGGGCCAACGAGCGTCATGGGGTTGCCCCCGAACGTAACCAGGCCTGTTCGCTCGATCATGTGTTCCCTCCAGAATCAGTGTTCGCGCCGCGCACTCAGACAACCGGCTCCGGCCCGATCCGCCGCCCCCACACCACCCCGTTTACCAGTTCTCCCCCAGAAGCTCGAAGTGAGAGCGGGGATGCGCGCAGGCCGGGCACTTGTCGGGCGCCTCGGGGCCCTCGTGCAGATAGCCGCAGTTCCGGCAGCGCCAGACGACCGTGCCGTCACGCTTGAAGACGCGTCCGGCCTCGATGTTTGCCCGGAGATCGTTGTAGCGCTTCTCGTGCTGCTCTTCCGCGACCGATATCGCCTCGAAGACGTCCGCGACCTCATCGAGCCCCTCCTCGCGCGCCGTCCTGGCGAAGCCCGGGTACATCTCGGTCCATTCGTAGTTCTCGCCTCCGGCCGCCGCCTTCAGGTTCTCCGAGGTCGTCCCGATGACACCAGCGGGGAACGCAGCCTGAACGTCCACGTCGCCACCCTCCAGGAACTTGAAGAAGCGCTTGGCGTGCTCCTTCTCCTGATTGGCCGTCTCCTCGAAGATGCTCTGGATCTGGACGTAGCCATCCTTCAGCGCCTTGCTGGCGAAGTACGTGTACCTGTTCCTCGCCTGAGATTCACCGGCGAACGCCGCCAGGAGGTTCTTCTCCGTCTGAGTTCCCTTGAGACCCATTACTCTTCCCCCTTTCCCTTCTCCTCGTGGTCCTTCCCGTTGCCAGCGCACTCGCCGCATACACCCATGAAACGTAGCGTGTATCCACGCACCTCATAGCCTCCGCGATCCACCAGCAGTTCCTCGAGCGGCTCGCTGCAGGAGAGTTCGACGTCGTCCACCCTGCCGCAGACCTCGCATGTGATGTGGTGGTGTTCGTCCAGCGTCCCGTCGTACCGGCGTGGCTCGCCGGCCGCGGTCAGTGTTCGGATGAGCCCCTGATTCGTCAGCAGGTCCAGATTGCGGTAGACCGTCCCCAGACTGACCTTCGGCAGCTCCTCGCGCACCGTCAGATAGACCTCATCAGCCGTGGGGTGCACCCCGGCCGTGCATAGAGCGGACAGGATCGCCTTCCGGCTCTCCGTCATCCGGACTGTCCCGTGGTCTCTCATGACCAGTCTCCGTTGTTAGGAATAAGAACTATTCCCAATGTGACCTACGCTCAGTGTGCTGTCAAGTTCCTTCTTCCGTTCTCTCAGATGCAGGGTTGCCTGCTCCGTCGCGGGCGAAGCCAGTCGACGCACCGAGGCGGCACTTGACCGGGAACGGTACTACGTGGTAATACCACGCTTGGATGCGCTGCCCATCGTACTGGAGGGATCTGACATGCCCCGAGCAAAATCAGAGGTCATCTCGTTCAAGGCGGATGAAACCCTTCTCAGAGCGATGCGGGGCGTCAGCAATCGCTCGGAGTTCATTCGCTCGGCGATACTCGCGGCGCTCGACAGCACGTGCCCCCTCTGCGGCGGCGCGGGAACGCTCTCACCTAACCAGATGCAACACTGGAACGACCTCGCGTCCGATCACTCTGTCGAGGAGTGCGCGAACTGCCAGGAGGTGCGGCTGGTGTGCTCGAACAGGAGCGCGGAGTGAACGCGTCCGCACCGCTACGAGGCTCGGCGTGGAGGAGCGTCTGCGCGGCGACCCTCGCCGGCGTCCTGCTCCTCGTGCCGGCCGCAGGTGGAGCGCGGAGCCATGAGGTGGAACCCACCCGCCTCGCGCCAGGTCATGCCGCGCCGATCGTGGCCTTCTGCAGCATCGCGCCGCAACGTTATCTTGTTGAGGGCGTGGGTGGTGACCTCGTCTCGGTGAAGGTACTGGTCGGACCGGGCCAATCGCCGCACACGTTCGAACCCACTCCTCAGCAGATGGCCGACCTTGCCGGCGCAAGCGTCTACTTCGCGATCGGCCTGCCGTTCGAGGACAGAATCCTGGATGGAGTGCGGATACTCAACGCCGACCTCGTGGTGGTGGACACGGCGCACCGCGTGCCGCGACGGCAGGTGAAGGAGGCGCACCGTCACACCGAGACCGCCGAGGAGCACGACGACAGCGCCGGAGGCCTCCCCGACCCTCACGTCTGGCTGAATCCGCGCTTCGCGGGGCTTATGGCCCAGGCCGTCTGTGATGCACTTGAGAGACTTGTTCCGGACAACGCCGAGGTATTCCACGAGAACCTCTCGTCGCTCCTGCGCGACCTCGACGAGCTGGACGCGGAACTGGCCGAGGCATTGTCCCCTTTGTCGGGTGAGAGCATCTACGTTTTTCATCCCGCGTTCGGCTACTTCACGGACGCGTACGGCCTGAGACAGATCCCCGTTGAGATCGGCGGCATGGAGCCTGGCGCGCGCGAGTTGGTTGGACTGATCGAGCAGGCGACCGCGGAGGGGGTGCGCGTCATCTTCGTCCAACCGCAGTTCTCGTCACGAAGCGCAAAAGCGATCGCTGCTGAGATCGGAGGAGTGGTGGTTCCCATGGATCCTCTGTCGGGCGACTACCTGGAGAACCTCAGGAGCATCGCGCGCGAGGTGCAGAAAGCATTGAGCGACGAGTGACAGCACGGTCACACGAAGGAACGGAGAAGCAGGGAGCGACCGGGATGAACGCAGGACCCGCGATAGAGATCCGCAATGTGTCGTTCTCCTACGACGGCACGTTCGTGTTACGGAACGCGAACTTGACCGTCAACCACGGTGAGTTCGTAACGGTCGTGGGACCGAACGGCGGCGGGAAGTCAACACTCCTCAGACTGGTGCTCGGTCTTCTTCAGCCCGACAGCGGGAGCATCAGGGTCTTCGGGCGTCGGCCGGAGGAATCGAGGCCGCGCATGGGATACGTCCCGCAGCGCTCGGACACTGACCCCAGCTTCCCGGCGACTGTGCTGGATGTGGTGCTCATGGGGCGCCTGGGACGCACCCGGTTGTTCGGGATGTACACCAGAGAGGATGCTGACTCGGCGGTCGCCGCGCTCGCGGATGTTGAGCTGTCCGCGCTCTCGCACCGGCCGTTCTCGAGGTTGTCGGGGGGACAGAGGCAGCGCACGCTTATCGCCCGCGCGCTGGTCTCGGAGCCGGACGTCCTGCTTCTTGATGAGCCGACAGCAAACCTCGACGTGGCGATGGAGAAGGAGCTCTACGAGATCCTCTTTCGCCTCAGAGAGCGCCTGACGGTGCTCCTGGTCTCTCACGACCTGGCGTTCGTGTCGGGCTTCACGGACACGGTCGCGTGCGTCAACAGAACGCTGGCGGTCCATTCGACCAGCGAGGTGACGCCCGAGCTCATCAACGAGCTGTACGGACGGGACGTCCGCTTCGTCCGTCACGACCACCTGACGGGGGAAACCCGATGAGCGAGTTCATGGAAGCCGTCGCCAGCCACGCGTTCATGCGAAACGCCCTTCTGACGGGCGTCCTCGCAAGCGTCGCCTGCGGGGTGATGGGTTCGTTCGTCGTGGTCAAAAGGATCAGCTACATCGCCGGCGGGATCGCCCACTGTGTGCTCGGAGGCATCGGTGCCGCGCTCTACCTTGAGCGCGCGCACGGCTGGGAGGCGCTCGACCCCATACACGGAGCTCTCGTGGCGGCTCTCGCCGCGGCCGTAGTCATCGGACTGGTCAGCCTGAAAGCGAAACAGAGAGTGGACACCGTCATCGGCGCCGTGTGGGCCATCGGCATGGCCACCGGCGTTCTCTTCCTCTCAAGAACACCCGGTTACGGAGAGGACCTGATGAGCTACCTCTTCGGGAACATCCTGATGGTGACCGGAGGCGACCTGTGGCTGATGGCGGCGCTGGACGCCGTTGTCATCGTTGCTGTGCTGCTGCTCTTCAAGCAGCTCCAGAGCGTCTGTTTCGATGAGGAGTTTTCGAAGGTCAGAGGCATCAATGTCGACCTGCACTTCGTGTTCCTGCTCGTGCTGACCGCACTCACGATCGTGCTGCTCGTCATGGTGGTGGGCATAGTGATGGTGATAGCGCTCCTGACCATCCCCGCGGCCGTGGCCGGCCACTTCACGAACAGGCTCTCTCACATGATGGGCGCGGCCGTGGTCGTCAGCATCCTGTTCACGACAGGCGGCCTTGCCCTGAGCTACGAACCCGACCTGCCGGCCGGAGCGACCATCATCGTGCTGGCGGGCGCGACCTACCTGGCCGTCGCTGCGGCGTCCGCGTTTCAACGAAAACGAAAGGCCGGGCCATAGAACTCACGCAGACGGAAGCGCCCCCGGCGAACCCGCCGGGGGCGTTCGTTATTGGTACTCCCTGCCGATTTGCTCCCAGACTACCGATAGAGAACCTTGATGGTGGTCCAGGTCGCGTCCTCGACAGGCGACGGTCCCACGTAGCCGTCTATCTCGACAATGTACTCGAGTCCGCACGGCTGGCACGCGAACACCGACGGTCCCACCCACAGCCAGTAGAGGCCGGGTCCGACCGTCTCGGTGAGCGTCGCCGGCTCACACGGGGAAGCAGTCGCGCTACTGATCACAAGACCCGGGTCGTCGCACTCCAACGGAAGATCCGCATCCAGGAAGAAGATGAGCACCGGGAACTCAGCGGTCGCGGAGAACGTGATCGTGTTCGAAACCGAGACGTAGATCTGATACCAGTCGGTGTCCCGGCTGAAGTCGTCGAACGTGCCGCTCGTTCCGAATATCGTGATGGTATTGCTGCTCGGCATCACGGGCTGGAACACGGGCGGGTCGGCGTTGCATCCGCCGTTGAACGCGTCGATGTAGCCGGCGCCACACACGGCCTCGCCTTCGATGATCGCGCCCGGCGGCGGGGTGAGGTCGCACGCGTTCATCACGTCGATCTCGAGCACGTAGTCTCCGCAGTCTTCGTTGTAGCCGTCCACCACGAAGTAGTATGTGTTGCCGGCGTAGAGAAAGACGTTCTCCATGAACGACTGGTAGCCCGGGACGCCGCAGTCCGCGTCGTCGTTACAGCAGACGACGTTCCCCTCGACATTCTCGAAGATGTAGACCTTGGTATCGTAGCTTGACGCGCAGAGGTCGACGTTCACAACGAGGTCTGTGGCTGCGGTGTAGGCATAGACCACGTCCGGCGCCGTCGACTCGGGGTACGGACACGTGACGTCGTAGTCGTTGAGATACGCACACGTGTTGCCGGTGACGCTGAGAGGAAGGTCCGCGATCACGATCGGACTCGCGATGTTGTCCCCGACTTCGCGTCCTTCGAACGTCGGCTCGCCACCCACGGCGGCGTCCTTCTCGGCGACGACCAGATGATCCGTGGTCGCGCCGCAGACGACGGCTGCTGCCGCAATCAGAAGAACCACAAGGCTAGCAACTCTCATCTCAACACCTCCCAGAGAGTGACACTCCCTCAGTAACGCAAACGGATAGACTGAACGCGACGCACGGCCGCGCGCTCAACGAGCCGCGGGCAGTGCGACAGGGCATCCTCGACCCCTCTCCCGGCGGGTCGCTCTGCAACTGGAACAGGGTCAGTCTATCACACATTTCCTCACAGTGTCAAGAATAGAGTCGCCCGCCCTCCCCGCGCCTGGAGGGCGAACGACGGGGCCGCGCCGCCGGTGCATGTCCGGCCCGGCCTGTGCTAGCATTGGGGCTCCGGAGCCGCAGCCGTGCGGCCGCCCCCTGAATCCCTGTGAGGCACTGATGACCGCCCCGTCGAGGTACCCCATACCGGCGGCGACATGCAGGTCGGAAGAGACCATCCTCCGGAGTCGCTTCATAACGACGGTGGCCCACGCGGACACCGTCGAGGGAGCAAAGGCGTTCATCTCGGAGATCTCCGAGGAGTTTCGCGACGCGAACCACAACTGCTGCGCCTACGTGATCGGGCCTCCCGGCGACACCAGCCGCGTGGGTATGAGCGACGCAGGCGAGCCCCACGGTACGGCCGGCCGCCCGATGCTGAACGTCCTTCTCGGCAGTGGGGTCGGTGACGTTGTCGCGGTGGTGACGCGTTACTTCGGGGGCACGAAGCTCGGCAAGGGCGGGCTCGTACGAGCCTACAGCGGCGGCGTCAAGGCCGCGCTCGAGGGACTCGCTCTCACGGAACTCGTCGAGACGACGACGCTTCGGGTGACCATGGCCTACTCGGACCTGTCCTCTCTCAAACACTCGCTGCCGCAGTTCGAAGCCCAAGTGACCAACGAGGACTACGGGACGGACGTCAAGCTGGTCGTCGTTCTACCCGAGGAACACGAGGAGAGTTTCAAGGAGGCGCTGGCCTGGATGACCAACGGGAAGGCCGCCGTCGAGCGCGAGTAGTGCGCCGAGCGCTTGCCACGAAGGTCCCGATGACGTAAGCTCATCTATGGGATGCGCCGAGCCGCTCGTGAGCCCGGCGCTCGAGTGTCGCTGCCCTGTCCCATGTCGCGGGAGCCGATGGAATGACCGAGAAGCAGAAGCCCGTCGAGATCAACTTCGAATTCCGTGAGAGGCTCAGCGAGGTCCTCGGCGGCAACCACCACAACTACTGCTACCAGTGCGGGGCCTGCGTCGCGCAATGCCCGGCAGCGAAGTACAGCGGGCGCTTCAATCCAAGGTCGATCATGCTCGACGCGCTTCTGGGCCGCGAAGACATGCTCCTCGGGACGGATTCTCCCATCTGGTTGTGCACGAACTGCTACAGCTGCTACGAGCGATGCCCTCAGGACGTGAGACCCATCGAGGTCATCATCGCGCTCAAGAACATGGCGAACGAACGCGGCGCCGCGCCGGTGCAAATATCGTCTTTCACCGAGAACATCACGAAGACGGGCTTGTCCGGAATGGTCACGCCCGCCGTTCAGAGAATCCGCGAGAGCCTCGGCCTGCCGAAGATCACCGAGGTGCCTGTCGACGAGATGCTGAAGATCCTGGAAGACTGAGGAAGAACCCGATGCGAGTCACGCCTTTCTACGGCTGCATGATCCCCATCAAGTACCCTCAGATGGAGGCGGCGTTCAAGCGCACGATGCCCGGTCTCGGTGTCGACCTGGTCGACCTCGAGGGATTCACGTGCTGCCCCGACCCCATCTTCTACAAGGCGAAGGACGTGCTCGGGTGGCTGACCATCGCCGCCAGGAACCTCTGCATCGCCGAGGAGGCGGGCACCGTCATCGTCACGCTCTGCAGCGGCTGCACGGCGACGCTCAAGGAGGCGGTGTTCCTGCTCGCGGAAGACGAAGAACTCAAAGAGAAGGTCAATCGCAGACTGGCGAAGATCGGCAAGGAATACAAGGGAACCACGAAGGTCGAACACGCCGTGGTGCTCATCAGGGACGAGCTCGGGATCGAGAGGGTCAAGGAATCCGTCGTCCGGCCGCTGGACGGCATCAAGGTGGCCATCCATTACGGCTGCCACCTCCTCAAGCCCAGTCAGATAATGCACGTCGATGACGCCGACTATCCATCGATCCTCGAGAACCTCATCCGCGCGACCGGTGCCACTCCCCTGTCGCACAATGAAGAGCTCCTGTGCTGCGGGAAGGGCTGCATCGACGATGACATGCCGGTCGACATGGTCTACGACATCTTCACGTCGATCAGGGACTCGGGCGCGGACTGCATGGGGCTCATCTGCCCGACGTGCTTCTCGTCGTTCGACCTCGGGCAGATCGTCGTCGGCAGGAAGAAGGACACCAAGTTCGACATCCCCGTTATCTACTACTTCCAGCTCCTGGGTCTCGCGCAGGGGCTCTCGCCTGAAGAGATCGGCCTCAACCTGCACAAGGTCAAGGCCGACCGCGTGCTTGAACTCGTGGGCGCGGCGTAGGCGCCCCCTGGCCGCGCTGTGGCCTGTACCACTCTGTTCTTGCCGCGCGGTCACTTCTGTGCTATAATAGAACCACGTGAGAAGACATGCATCGAACAGGTCGTGTCCCGACCGTCGGGCATGTTTGCCACTTCGGGTAGCGGGGAACTGAACAGCCGCGCCCGTTTGTTTCTTTGGAGATCGCATCTATGCGCGCCGTCGCACTTGTCACTACAGCACTGACGCTGGCAATCCTGACCATCGCCGCGCCTGCCATGGCGGTCGTCACGTTCTTCGATGTCATCTCTGACTCGGTGGCGGTCGCGGGGCCTCCTTACCCGACCTCATGCCACCGAACCGACGTTGCCCACGAGGCGTCGGGCGTGTTCGAGCGCGACGGACAGCTGGCACTCGGCGTCAGAAGCGCGACGGACGGCGCGGGCAGCCCTCTAAGCATCGAGCTACGGGCGGGCGAAGCCCATGTACCGGGGTGTAACTTCGAGGAAGACACGCACTTCGATGTCATCTACTGCTCCGATCCCGATGGCGCCGCCCTTCCCTCCGAGAGCGTCGTCGCTGTCTTCATCGAGTTGACATCGTTCGGCGGGCGGCGTGGCAAGCTGGTTACGCTGCACCCGGAGCTTCCGATAACCGACCCCGGACGTTTTTTCGACACGCACTCGGGCGCTTCCTCATTGGAGATCGTCTGCCGTGTGGAGTTCGACCGGGGCGTCCAGCATGAACTCACACTTCGCGGCGAACTGCCTGAGGGACTGAGTCTGACGAGCACTGCCATTGTCATCCGGGAGCAGAGTCTGGAAAGTGGCGGGCGGGCAGATCCAACCGTCGTGGACAGCTACTTCACCGCGAACCCGGACGGCTTCTTCGACATCCGGCTCCGCCTCGAAGGCGCAGCCTGCCTCGACGACCTTTCGACGGTCCTGTCGCTGACGTTCAGCGGCCGCTTCCTGGGAGGGACATCCCCGGTCGAAGCAACGACCTGGGGCGCAATCAAGGCTCTCTACGACAACTAGAAGCGAGCGCTTCACAACGCGATCGTCCTCAAAGCGCACACAGCGGCCCCTGCCCAACGGCGGGGGCCGCGTTCTCTTTCAGCTGGATGTCGCGTTGAAGGAGCGGCGTCAGCAGGCGCCACTGGATTTCTTCCCGCAATCATAGGATGATGTATCCACTGACTGCCGACGCACGGGGAAGTCCAGGGAGAGCAACGTGTGATGAGTCAGATCTTAAGCATTCCGCTCGCGTCCGTCGCGCCCACGGAGGACGCCGTCCTTCGGGCGATGGGCGTCCCCGTGGACCATGACCAGGGGCCGCGAGTCGCCCAGTTGGTCGCACAGGCTCTCGACGCGCTTCGCGCCGAGGCCGAACCACGAGGGATCGTCGCGGAAGTCGACACGGGCGAGTTCGCCGTCATCTATGAGGGCGCCGGCGACAACGACGACCCTTCCCCACTCCGCGAGATATTCCCTCGCGCTGAGAGCTTGACGCTCTTCGCCATCACCCTGGGCTCCTCGCTCAGCGACCGTGTCCCGGCGCTCTTCGACGGCGGGGAGCTCGCGCTCGCGGCCACGCTGGACGCAGCGGCCTCCGAGGGAACGGAGCTGGCGGGAGTCCACCTGGACGGCGTCGTGCTGGCGGGCGCGCGGGCGTCAGGGCGAGCGAGCGACGCCGCGAGGATCCTCCGATACAGCCCTGGCTACTGCGGCTGGAACCTCACGGGACAGCGCGCGCTCTTCTCCGCGCTCGGACCGGAGGCGATCGGCATCCGGCTGACGGAGAGCTGCCTGATGAAACCCGTCAAGTCTATCTCCGGCGTCATGGTCGCGGGGCCTCCCGAGATCCACGATTTCGAAGACAACTACGACTTCTGCTCATCCTGCCGGACGCACGACTGCCGGCGGCGGATCGAAGAGCTAACATCGAGGTAACCCCAAGGAAACACGCGTGAAGCGAATGGTTCAACCGCTCCGTGGGCCGCGCTGACCAAGAGACCCCACCCTGAACGTGGCAGGGCCGCCCCCGTAAGGGGCGGCCCTGTGTCTTTATGCCAATCCGTGGCTATGCAGCGGCTAGGCTTCGATCCTCGTGACGTTCTCCGCCGCCGGACCCTTCTCGCCCTGGACGACGTCGAACTGCACGCGCTCGCCCTCACCCAGAGTCTTGAACTCGTCGCCACCCTGGATCGCCGAATGGTGAACGAAGAGGTCCTTCGAGCCATCCTCCGGCGTTATGAAACCAAAGCCCTTGCTGTCGTTGAACCACTTCACGGTTCCTGTCGTACTCACTGTGTTCTACCTCTCATGTTCTCGTCGGGAGGGACTGCCCCTCAGCCGACGATTGTCCTGTCGGGGCCGGATCATCCGAGCCACCGATTTCCTTTTCACGGGGCCTGTCCGCCCCTGCAGGTAGCGCCACACCGATCGTCGATACCGTTCCACACTCTCGGGCACCTCATGGTGCCCCCGGAAAACAAAAAAGGACCGGCGTGTGCGCCTGGTCCCTCCTTCGAGTTTCCGGATATGTTGCCATACCAACGTGGTCGCATCTGCTGAAGGACAGTATAGTCACAGGGGCAACCGAAGTCAAGCCCGGGTGGAGGATTCTACCCCAAAGTCGAGCTACGGCCCTCCGGAAGCCTGCAGCATCGCATCCAGCGTCTGCAGGAACTGCGATCGGTCCCGTTTGTCGAACGGCCTGGACCCTCCGGTCTGGATCCCCAGGTCTCGAAGCTCGGAAGCGAGTTCGCGACCCGCCATCGCCTCCCCGATCGAATCCTCCATGAACTCTCGCCCGCGCAGTCCTAGCGCCCGCGCGCCCAGTTTGAGACAACGGTCGGCAAGAGGGATGTCTCCGGTGACCACGATGTCGCTCGCGTTCACGTGCTCGACGATCCAGTTGTCCGCGGCGTCGAAATCGCCCTTCACGACAACGAGTTCAAACCCGTCCTCCTCGGGAACGCGCATCCACGAGTCTGCCACGAGCGTCACGCGAACACCGTAGCGTCGCGCCACGCGGTAGACCTCCTGCTTGACGGGACACGCGTCGCCGTCGACGAAGATGGTGAGCACGTCGATGTCACTCCTCATGGTGCCTGCCGTGATTCACGAGTGCTGCCACATGCGAGACGAGCCCCGCCTAGATCACTTTCCGGAGCTTCCTGATCGCGGCGCCCGGCCGGCGCACGGCCTTCCGTATGACTCGGGGATTGAACGCGTTCGCGAAGAGCAAGTAATGATTGATCTTGTTCCTGTAGCGCGTGATGTCGGCCTGAGTGACGTGGCGGAGCGTCATCGGCGCCCGACCCCTGAGGCTGTTCTCGGCGTTGTCGAACCCGTCGTAGTCCTCGATGGACAGGAGGCCCCGCTCCTTGGCAAACCGGTGCATGTGAGTCCCAGGGAGCGGCGTCGCGGTGTAGACAACCCAGCTCCGAGGCTTGATGCGCTTTACGAGGTCGTAGGTCATCTTGAGATCTTCCAGCGTCTCGTCTGGCGCCCCGAGCATCAGAAAAGCGTGCGGCAGTATCCCGAGCTCGTGGCACCACCGGAAGGCCTGCTCGGTCTCCGCTGGGTCCGTGCGCTTGTTGTAGAACTTGAGTACATCGGGCGACCCGCTCTCCACTCCGAAGCCTATTTGCACGCAGCCGGATTCGCGCATCATCCTGAGCTTATCGTACGTCACCGTGTCGACGCGGGAGTTCGCCTGCCATCGGATCTCGACACCGCGGCGCTGAAGCTCATCCCGGAGTTGTACGAACCACTCCACGTCGAACAGCGTCAGCGTATCATCCTTGAAGTAGACGTCTTTGTCGCCTGCTATCGAGAGCGCGTGCTCGATCTCGTCCACAATGCTCTCGGGCGAGCGCTTCCTGACACGCGGGCCGAAGAGCCGCTCCACCGTCGGCTGGCAGTAGATGCAGTTGAAGGAACAGCCTCGGCTGGCCATGATGCCGATGGTAGGGTAATCGGAATAGTCGATGAGGTCCCTGGCGGGAAAGGGAACCGCGTCGAGATCCGAGATAAAGCCCTCGCGGCCGTTGGCTCGCACACGTCCATCCTCCATCCAAGCGAGCCCAGGACACTCGCGGGCGCGCTCCCGGCCGAGGAGCTCCGTGAACTCCAGAACGGTACTCTCGGCCTCACCGAGGAACGCGTAGTCGAAACCCGCCCCGAGGGCGTCTTCCGTAGCTACGGTCGCGTGGGGTCCACCAATCACGGTGGGCGTCCCAGGCGCAAGCCTCTTGGCGTAGCCCAGCACGCCCACGGCCTTCCCGAACATCGCTGAACTTGACGATGTGCCGATCCAGTCGGCGCCGTCGAGAGCGCCATCCAGAACGTCAAGGCTTTTCGCGAAGGTCAGGTCAACGAAGCGAACGTCGTGGCCGGCCCCGCGCAGAACGGAGGCCACGTAAAGGACCCCGAGGGGCTCCTCGAGCCCTCCGGCGAGCATGGTTCTGAAGCGGGGGTAGACCAGGGCAACCTTCATTGCGCTTCCAGGTTCAGGGCGGGCTCGATCCATCCCGACCGACGCTCACGATGTTCCCACGAATCGCTCTCCATCGCAAGGGAGCGTTCGAGAGAGCGGCCCTCACCTGCTCAGGTAAGGACCGCTGGAGCTGGCTCCCCACGGTGGACGTGTTTCGAACTCCTCTGTACCGCACACGGTTTCTTGGACACAATCCCACTCTGTTCAGGTCCTCTCGGGCGTTTGTGGGTCCGGCATGGAGTCGACCGACTCGACGTGCTATAATAGTACAGGATCTTTTCGCATATCCAGACGTCCCCTTGCAGAAAGCGAAGACCCGCCATGAACGGCAGCATGCTGAGAGCACTCACCCTCGTGGTACTCGTCACGGCGCTCGTCACCGCTACCAACGCCCAGGCCGTGGAGGTCACCTTCCGGGTCCGCATGGCCTACCAGGTCGAGCTGGGCAACTTCGACCCCTTGAACGACTTCGTGGACCTCGCCGGCACGTTCAACGACTGGGGCAGTAGCCCGCTCACGCCCCTGGCCGATGCCGACGGCGACACCATCTACGAGGTCACCCTTGGCGCCTTCACACCGTCTGAGTATATCGAATTCAAGTTCCGCATCAACGGCCAGTGGGACGGCAGCGAGGAGTTCCCGGGCCCCGGCAACAACCGCGTCTACACTGTGCCGGCAAGCGACGACACCATCCTCGTCTGGTACAACGACTACGTGTCGAACGGCGGTATCGGCGAGCTGCACTGGTGGAACGACACGGTCTTCTACGAGATCCTTGTGCGCAGTTTCTACGACAGCGACGGCGATGGGATCGGTGACTTCCAGGGCCTGACGAACAAGCTCGACTACCTCAACGATGGTAACCCGGCCACCGACGACGATCTCGGAATCACGGGCATCTGGCTCATGCCCATCAACGATAGCCCTAGCTACCACGGCTACGACGCCGTCGACTACCGCTCCATCAACCCTGATTACGGAACCATGGCCGATTTCGAGGCGTTCCTCGCAGCCGCACACGCGCGCGGCATCAAGGTCATCATCGATTACGTCATGAACCACTGCTCCGACCAGCACCCCTGGTTCGTGGAATCCGCCCAGAACAACCCGGCCTACCGCGATTACTTCCGCTGGTCGCCAAGCGATCCCGGCGGGTCCGGACCCTGGGGTCAGGACGTCTGGCACTGGTATTCTTCGGGGTGGTACTACGGCCTCTTCACCGGCAGCATGCCGGACCTCAACTATGAGACGCAGGCCGTTAAGGACTCGATGTTCGACACGGCCACCTACTGGCTCGACACGATCGGCGTCGACGGCTTTCGTCTCGACGCCGTGCTCTACATCATCGAGGAGGGCAATCAGCTCCAGAACACGGCGTCGACGCTGCAGTTCTGGGCTGACTACAACGCGCACGTCAAGTCGGTGAACCCCGACGTCCTGTCCGTTGGTGAAGCGTGGACCTCCACGAGCATCGTGCTTCAGTACGTCACGCAGGACCGGCTGGACCTCTGCTTCGAGTTCGATCTGTCCTACGCCACCCTCAACGCGGTCAACTGGGGCGATGCCGGGTCACTGAGTGGCAAGGCCGACCAGGTCTACAATCTCTACCCGCACCTTCAGTTCGGCACCTTCCTCACCAACCACGACCAGAACCGCACGTTCACGGTGGTCGGTGAGGATGAGGGGAAGGCGAAAGTCGCCGCGGGCATCCACATGACCCTGCCGGGCGTACCGTTTGTCTACTACGGCGAGGAGATCGGCATGGTCGGCAGCGGGGATCACCTGAACATCCGCACGCCGATGCAGTGGACCGACGGGACCAACGCCGGCTTCACTACGGGCTCGCCCTGGCAGACGATCAACAGCAACTACCAGCAGTACAACGTGGCCGTGGAGGAATCGGACACGGGGTCGTTGCTCAACTGGTACAAGCGTCTGATAGACGTGCGCAACCAGACGCCGGCCCTGCGGCGCGGAACGCACGATCCGTTGGCGGGCTCCGAGTCACCGGTCCTGGCCTTTGTGCGACGCCACGAGGAGCAGACCGTGCTAGTCATGGCCAACACCGCGTCCAACGCTCTCGGCAACATCACGTTGGCCGGATCCTCGAACAGCCTCGTGCCCGGCGACTACACACTTGTAAACCTGCTCGATCCCGGCGATACCCTCGACGTCACGGTCAGCCCGGCGTACGAGATCACCGGTCTGAGCCTGGCGGGACACGAGGTGGCAGCCTACGAGTTCGCCGGCGAGAACGGCGTGGAAACACCCGACGACCTGCCGGGAACTGGCCTCCGACTCGAGCGGAACTATCCCAATCCATTCAGTCCCTCGACGACCATCCGTTACTCGTTGCCGACTCGGTCCCATGTCCGACTTGGCGTCTACGACGTCGCCGGTCGTGAGGTGGGCGTGCTCCAGGACGGGGTGCAGGCGGAGGGACCGCACGAGGCGCGGTGGGAGGGTGCAGATCGCAGCGGGCAGCCCCTGAGCGCGGGGATGTACTTCGTGCGTCTGGCCGCCGGGGGTGAGTCGAGGATGTCCAAGATGATGCTCATGAAGTGATCGGTCGCGGGAACCGCACTCCGTAATGAAAGAGGCCCCGATCTTAGCAGACCGGGGCCTCCGCTTGCTGGCTCCCCACGGTGGACGTGTTTCGAACTCTTGACTGGAGCGCGGAGGCCTTGGCGGCGGGCACATGCAGCCTGGCGCAATGAGCTTGCGAGGCTGCTCGGCGGGCACTATCTCCCGGGGCTCGGTGAGTGCACGCGACTTCGTCCAGCGCGAGCCGGCCTCGCGCCCCTCCCGCTCTGCGCGCTGTCGGATGGTGCCTTTTCAGCAATGGCGTAGAAGTACACTTCCTCCGGATCCGGATCGCGGAAGCTCGCGTACACGTCGTACGCGGCGATCAGCTCGAGTCCGTGCATTGCCGTGATGAGGCCCGTGATCTTCCCACCGCGCCCGAGCTTCACGTAGTAGCTCGGCTGGTACTCCGCGAGCTTCCACTCCAAATCGCGAGTGCCGTGCATGTCGTTTATCGACCGGACACCCGTCGCCAGGCTGATCGAGTTGGCGAAGTTCCCGAGCAGGTACGGAGACTCCCCCGGGCGCGAGCTCATGTGGGTCGCAACGTCTCGGGCCATACTGACGAACGTGTAGCTCGGAGATCGCACGTATCGAACCATCCTGCCTGCATCGGCGAAGACTAGGAGTCCGACTGCCAGCACGATGAGAAGCGGCTTGACTCGCTCAGGCTTCCGAGCCAATACCCCGGCCATGACGCCCAGTACCATGGCCGCAGGGATCACTGCCGACACCAGGTAGCGAGGCGGCTGATACGTGCTCGCGCTGACCATCAGGACGTGTCCGACGAGCCAGACGAGCGAAATCGCCGCCGCCCTGTTGCGGCGGAACCGACGCGACGCCGCGAAGAACACCGGGACGAGCGCAAGGGCCAACGGGGACATGATCCTGTCGACTCGCGCCCAGAGGCGCACGGTCGGCCAGAGGTTCCTCAGAGCGTACAGAGGGTGCGGCTCGAAGCGCTGCGCTCTGTGGAAGGTCGCGAAGTATCGGACATCCGGAGCGTAGAGCCACCGAGCCGCACAGAAATACATCGACACAACGCCTGCGGCGACCGCTGCGGCGGTCGCGCACCCCGCGGCACGCTGCCGGCTGGATTCGCCCGAAGTCCAGGCGGCGTACAGGAGCGCCGGGAGGCCTGCCAGCACGGTCGTCTTCGTGAGGATGGCCACGCCGAATACGAGCCCGGACAGGCCGCTCGTGACAAGGCCGAACCTCCGGCCCGGATGCGCCGCGAGGACGAGGCTCAGAAGCACCAGGGACGCCGCGGGGAGGTCGGCGATGGCCAGCCTGCTGTACGCGAAGACGATGAAGCTGCCCGATAGGAGAGCGACCGCGACAAGCCCTCCCAGCGTGTTCGTGTGGCGACTCACCAGGAGGTACGCCAGCGGGAGCATCGCGACGAAGAAGCAGACGATCGTGGCTCTGGCCGAGCCGAGACTCATGCCGGCGACATTGAAGACCGCACCCTGTACGAGGTGGAGGACCGGCATCCCCACCATGACGTTGAGATCGCCCTCAACGTGCCAGCGGCCGGTCGTCGCCCGCGCGACCGCCCCGCCCGAGTACCATCCCTCATCCGTGTACAAGACCCGAGACCAGGTGACCCCCCTCGGGAAATCCGCTTCGAGATGTAGGAAGTGGGCACCCACAGCCACCAGAATGAAACATAGCAGGACGCCGGTGGCCAGGCGCGTGGGGCTACAGGCACGCATTCCGAACTGCCTCCCGGTGAAGACAGGGATGGTGCTGGCACCAACTGTCGACCAGCATAGACGACTGTCGCCTACGAATCAACGGACGAGACATCTTCGCTGACTGACCGCATGATAACCCAGGAAGCGCGTGAGCGGAGAGCCAGACCCCGCCAGGCCGGGCTCTCGCGTGCTGGCTCCCCGAGTGGGTCGGACTACTAACCGACGCAACGTCGCAGAGCCTCAGGTATGGTTTCGGATTGTCCACGTCGCGGCACATGGTCACCACAACACACTTGGCGACGGCATGCGCGAACAGGCGGTCGAGGTTGCCTTGGGGCCGAAGGGGGCGTTCAAGAACGGCAACGCGGGTGCCGTGACGCGCCAGGTAACGGCGGATCGGGTCGTCAGTGCTCTACCGGAGCCCCGGGCCAAACCGAAACCGCCCAAGAAGCCTAGGACGCCTCGCGTGGTTGAGCTCCTACGGACGGCGATGGAATGGCAACGCCAGCTTGAAGCTGGTGAAGCGGACACGCAAATCGAGATAGCCCGACGGGAGAGAATCACTCGGGCTCGCGTGACCCAGATTATGGGGATGCTCCGCCTCGCGCCGGAGATTCAGGAGCACATCCTGTCCATGCCCGATATGGTCCGTCGGCCTGCGATTAGCGAGCGGGCGTTGCGACCCATCGCCCAGATCGAGGATCCGAGGCGGCAGCTTGCGGAGTTCCGAGATCTGTCTCCAGCAAGGACCTCATGACTCCGTTGCCCCCACCATCAGCTGCAGGGTCTGCATCGTGTCGTCCGCGAGGCAAGTCCGGTCCTTCCGGCCTCCCCCGTTGCGCGCGGCGGTGGCATCTGCTAGTTAGCCACGTTCGTCATCTGCGCTCTCTTGCACCTGCCTCATCAGTTCTTTGAAGAACTCCCCGTGCTTCTCATCCACCACAAGTGGGTCCAGCCCGAACACGTCCGCCAACGTTTCGTGCGCCTTGAGGAGTGAGAGGGACGAGAGCGCGATTGTGCCCGCGGCGTCTCGACCGCGGAAAGTAGCGAACCGGAATCCTTGGAGCTCCTCCTCTTCATCGAGATCAAGATACTCGTGCAGCTCGCTTATCGACGAGTGTACCGCGGTACTCAGGAGCGTGTATTCTATGAGATACCAGTCGTGAAGACCCGCTTTGTGCGCTAGGGCTTCGGCGCTGAGGGGCGGTTTCAACTCATGCTCAGCGATGTTCTCCTGGATTTCCTTAACAATTTCCTCGATTCGCTGATCGCCCAACTCCGCCAGCGGTTTGCGCTCGCTCCCCTGCGATTTGCCGATGATCTTCAGCTTCCTGTGTTCGTCGGCTCCCACGTAGCGACGAAGCGTCTCCTCGTCTGCAGCAACGGCGCGAATCGTGAAGAGCGCCTCCATGAGAACGCGTGTGACTACCTGTGCCGGTGGGAGAAGCCCAACGTCCAACAAGAACGGGACGCCATGGTAGAGCTCGAGAATTCTCGCGTACAATGTAGACACGACAAGCTGACGAACGTCCTCTCCGGCAACGGTGAGACCCGAGAGAGCGGAGAAGCAATCGCGGCCGAGCTCCTTCGAGCGTGCCACTAACTCCTTAGTATCCCATCCCATCGGAACAGTAGCTCCCTTCGTAACGAAGACGGCTAACGAACCGTGTGTCACCTGCGCCTCGGGCGGCGCTCCGAGCTGGCACGCCACTAAGCCGGGAGGTAGCTTCAGTATCCCCACTCCTCTCGCCGAACTGGCAGGCGGTTGAGCACCTCACGATGGAATTGCCACTTGGGCATGAACCGGTCCATCAGCGCAACGAAGCGGGCGTTGTGGGTCGGCTCCAGCAAGTGAGTCAGTTCGTGAACAACGACGTACTCGAGGCACTCCGGAGGCTTCTTGGCCAGCTCGGTGTTGAGGCGAATCGTGCGTGCCTTGCAGTTGCAGCTCCCCCACTTGGTCTTCATTCGCTGGACGAAGAGCCGCTCTGTCCTCACACCCATCAGCGGCTCCCATTTGGCGAGCAGCGGGAGCATGGCACTCTTAATCTGCGTGCGATACCATTCTTCCATGAGGGCTTTTCTCTTCTGGCCACCTGTTCGCGGACGCACCCTCAGAAGAATGCGGCTGTGCTTCAGCTCGACTGAGGGCGGCTCCTCGCTTTCGGAGACTCTTAGCAGGTAGCGCTTGCCCCACACGTGGTGGCTCTCCCGGTCCACGTACTCCCGACGTGTCTCGCGCTCTTGTTCTCGTAGTTTCGCCTGCTGCCGCTTAATCCAATCCAACTTGGAGACGGCGAAAGCGCGGATGGTGTCGAGGCTCATGCGCTTCGGGGCCGAGATGCGCACGCGGCCCGCCGGCGGGTAGACGCTGAGATGGATGTTCTTGATGTCTTTCAAGACGACGTCCACCACAATGTCACCCAGCTTGATCTGCGACACCATCAGTATTCCCTCTGGGCCTTGACTATGAGGAAGATGCGCTCGACTTCATCTTCACTCCGTAGAACATCGTAGAGTGCTCTCTTGATGACCTGCTCACGGGCTTGAACACCGCGCCATCCGTCCGGTTTCGACTTCCTGACCGCTTCGTCAATCCGCAGAGCCAGCTCCAGCACCTCGTCGTCGTTCCCCGCGCCGTAATTCTCAGGGGGTTCGCGGACTCCCCCAGTGTCACCGGACAATCTCCCTCTTCGCAGGTTGTTGTAGATCGCCCTCTTCCCGGGTGTGTCTAGTCTCTCGGGGGTGCCCTCCCCTATTCCGGCACTCACCTTCTCGGCTAGTTCCGAGATGTGCTTCAGATACTCCTCATACTCAATGGCTTTGGCCTTCCGTAGCTCGATGACTTCCTGCAACTGTGTTGACATCTTCTCGAAGAAGGCCGGGTCGCTAAGGTGCTCCCTGATGATCGTCCTGCGGACATTGTTCTCAATGGTCTCAGCGATGGCATTCTCATTACCCTTCAAGTCGCCAAGCCGAGACGTGATGGCATCGGCAATACCGGTCTTCACAATCAGCTCCAGTAGACCCATGTCGTCGAAGGGTGAGATCTTCCTAGGCTCGTCCGCCTCAATGTAGGTGTCGATAAGGTGCCGCATGTCGGCCTCGTAAGCCTTGAGGTCCAGGCTCTCGCCGCTCGCTTTGCGGATGATCTCGCGAACGTCAAGGTAGTGGTCAACCTGTCGTCTGATTCGGCTGACATCGCCACCGCCATACCCGGCGGGCTCCAATTCGTCAGCGATGTTGGCAAAGGCGCGCATAAGGGCCACGGTCGCCTTGTAGAGCGCTGCCCGCTGCGGCTCTCGTTCCTGAAGGTCCGCCGGAATCTCCGTGTTGCCGCAGAAGTAGTGGATGTGCTCCAGCTCGCCCTTGGGTGGCTCCACCGATTCGCACATCAGAGCGAGGACTTCCAGAGCGTTATCGAGCCGCTCCTTCCCCTTCTTGAGGCGGTCCTGCAGCAGCACCTCGGGATCGGCACCGCCCGCGCTGTGGTCCAGCTCGGAGGTGTAGACAGCGATAGCATTCTCGACCTTCTTGAAGAGATCCTTGTAGTCCACGATGTGGCCGAAGTCCTTGTCCTCCCCGTCCAAGCGGTTGACGCGGCAGATGGCCTGGAACAGGCCGTGATCCTGCATGGACTTGTCAATGTACAGATAGGTGCAGGGGGGGGCGTCGAAGCCGGTAAGCAGCTTGTCCACCACGATGAGCAGCTTCATGTTCGCCGGCTCCTTGGTGAACAGCGCTTTGGCCCACTCTTCATAGGTCTCGGTCTTGGTCATGCCTGGCTTGGCCTCGACGTCCTGCAGCAGCTCGGAGTAGGTATTATAGATGAACTGCTTGCCTGTCTCGGTGTTGGTCCCGGTCTCTTCCAGCGTCACGTCCCTGGCTTGCGGATTGTAGGAGGTCACGACAGCGCACTGACCCTTGAGCGGGGTCTTCTGGAACAAGTCGAAGTACTTGCACGCCTCGTAGATACTGGAGGCCACCAGGATTGCGTTGCCGCGCCCGCTGGACAGACGAGGCTTCACGCCGAAATCAAAGAAGATGTCGTTCACCACGCGGTCCATGCGCGATCGGGAACTGAGCACGTTCTGCATTGTGCCCCACCGTCTCTTAAGCTCAGCCTTCTGCCAGTCGTTCAGCCCTCTCGTCTTGGCATCAAACCAAGCGTCGATCTTCTCTTCGGAACCGAGCCGCTGGTCGATGTCCCGCGCCTCATAGACTAGATCCAGTACGACCCCATCCTGCACGCCTTCGCTGAATTTGTAGGTGTGGATGTAGTTACCGAACACTTCCAAGCTGCTCTGTGCGTCCTTCTTCAGCAGCGGGGTGCCGGTGAAGCCGATGAACACTGCGTTGGGCATCAGGGCCTTCATAGCCCGGTGCAGCTTACCACCCTGCGTGCGGTGGCACTCGTCCACGAAGACGAAGATCTCGCCCACGGTCTGGCTGTGCTGGGCCTCCAGTTCCTTGATGAAGGCGTCGAAGTCGTCAACGTCCCTGCGTCCGAACTTGTGTACCAGCGAGCAGAGAAGGCGCGGCTTGGCCTGGCCGAGCTGGCTCATGAGGTCGCGGCCGCTTCGGGTGCGCTTAATCGCCTCGCCCACCTCGGTGAAGACACCCTCAATCTGTTTGTCCAACTCGTCGCGGTCAGTGATGATGGCGACCCGGGCGTTGGGGTTACTCTCCAAGATCCACTTAGCGAGCAGCACCATCACGATGCTCTTGCCGCTGCCCTGCGTGTGCCAGATGATGCCGCCTTTCTTCTCACGCGCATGCGCCTGCGCGGCCTTGACGCCGAAGTACTGATGCACGCGCGGCAGCTTCTTCACACCGCCGTCGAAAAGCACGAAGTCGTACATCAGTTCGATGAGTCGGTCCTTTCCGCACATCCTCAAGAGGTACTTGTCCAGTTTGAACCGGCTATCGTCCGCTTCGTCTTCCTTCCACTTCATGAAGTACTTCTCCGGCGTCCCGATGGCGCCGTACCGCAGACCTTCAGAGTCATTCCCCGCGAAGATGAACTGCACTGTGCTGAAGAACCAGGCGTTGAACTCCGATTGCTGGTTCGAGAGGCTCTGGCGGATGCCTTCGCATATGCTCACGCGGCTGTTCTTCAGCTCGAGCACCCCAACGGCGATGCCATTCACATACAGGACGATGTCGGGTCGCCGCTCATGATCCCCCTTGAGCGTCACCTCCTCGGCGATGGCGAAGTCGTTCTTATCCGGCTCCCGCCAATTGACGATGTGGACGGTCTCAGTCAGCTTGCCAGCCTCGATCTTCACGGGAACGCCGTAGCGCAGCAAGTTGTAGACGGCCTGGTTGTTGCCGTAGAGCGTACGACTGTGGTTGTCCGCCTCCGCACGAAGCCTATAGAGAGCAGCGGCTATCTGCGCGGGCGTGTAGCCGCTCTTGGTCAGCCACTCCGATATCAGACCCTCCTCGATGTTGCTGTTGCCGTCTCGGTAGGTCCAGTCGCCGAGGTAGCGGTAGCCCAGTTCGTCGCTGAGGAGAGCTACAACCCTGTCCTGCGTAGCGCGTTCGGGTCGGCCGAGGGTGCTCATACGAGACGAATCCTCCCCGTGAGCAGTTCCTGCATCATGCCCTGCTTGAGGTTGCGCGCCTTCGTGAGCTTCGCTTCCAGTGCAGCGATACCGTCGTCCATGTCGGAAAGGACGGCAGCTATGGCGGTCTGTTCGTCTTCGCTCCGAGGCATCTCGATGCCAAACCCCTTCACATCCGTTGAGTTGACGGAATCAAACGTCGAACCCCTAGAGAGCCTCGCCCAAGCAGGCTCTTTGGCGATTAGGGCGTGGTAGAGGAAGTCGTTTGCGTGGCGGATGGCACACACGCCTCGACCGAGGCAGACATCGAACAAGGCGCGCGAGATGCCTCCCACTGGAGCACGAACAGACATAAGGATGTCGCCACACCGACCTCTCTTGGTGATCTCGGCTGTAAACACTCGTTTGATGGTCCTGCGGTTTCTGATGTCCGCGTTTCCCTGAATCAAAGGCAGTCCTTCACCCCTGTTGTTGTAGTGTCTTGAGCTTGGCGACTGACCCATTACGATTTCGGCCACTTCCCCCAGCGGCTTCGACACCCACTCCCCGCCGAAACCCAACAGGCGCTTCTTGCCGGTGAGTAGCTCCTGCATCGCGCCGTACTTGATATGACGCTTCTTGGTGAGTAGCTGCTCCAAGGACTCAATCAGGGTATCCGCATCGCTCAGCGCCTCAGTGATGGCTTCTTGCTCGGCTTTCGTGGGAGGGAGTGGAATGGGGACTGTCTCGAGCTTGTCTTTGGGAAGATGAGCAATGCTTGTTTGCGTGACGAAGCTTAGCAGAGACCCATTTGACGCGAGCCGCAGGAGAACATAGTGCATCAGCGTGACGCTGTATTCGCGTCTCGGTCTTAGACGATGCAACGCCTTCTGGTAGTAGCACTCCTCAATAGGCTCACGCCAAACCGCACAACGCCCAACCTCTCCTCCCTCGCAGACAAGTAGATCACCGGCACGAAGCCTGAAACGCAGAAGATCGGATGGTGTCAGCTTGACAACACCAAGATCAACTACGTCAATCCGCCCCCATTGAACAGCACGGTTGCCCAAGAAGGGCTTCGGTACGCCAACGTTCTTCTGAGAATCGAGCATCTTGCCCAGCTGGATGGAGAACTCGGCGCCAACCTCCGTGACCTCCCAATCCTCCGGGATCAGCCCTACCTCTGTCCGCTTGAATCCGGCTATCACTTCCATGAGAAGCCCATCTTCTCGAGGTGACGGTTCACCTTGGCCTCCAGGTCGGCCACGCGGCTCACCATCTGCGGCAACGGGTCTTCGTAGCGTTCGGCCAGTTCCCTAACGCGGAGGGCAAGTTGCCGGCTGACGCGATTCATCTCACCCCGTACGGCGACATCGAGTGCAGTGAGCCACTTGTCGTCCGCAACCAGCATCTTTGTCTGAGACTCGGTGAGCTCCGGATACCTAGCGTAGACCCGAGCGTCTAGGTCGGCCCTGGCCTCCTTGATGCGCTTCCTGAGATCGGCCTCGTCGGCATTGAGCTTCAGCAACTCGCTGAGCACCTTGAGTTCGACAAGTTCCTCGTTGTCTGGATCCCGCTGAAGGAGGAGAGCGATCTCTTTCTGCGCACTCTCAAACAGCCGTTTCGTTTCCACCTTTGAATCCCGTGCGGCTTCGGCGGCGTCAAGATACTCGCTCAGAGTGCTTCTCTCAGCCGAGTTCTGCGTTGACTTCGCCCTCTTGCTGACCGCCGCCTTGGTGATATTGCCCCTGCTATTCCTCAACGCCTGCAGGCGGGAGTCATCCTTCAGCTCTGCGACTCGAAGCGCGTTCGCCTCTCGCAGTTCGGTGGCTTTGCGGAACGCATCATACTCACCAGGGTTGAATCTGCTCCAGGCAGACTCCAGTGCCTCGTTCCACGCCGCTTGGGCATCGGTCTTGTTGGCAACCGTACAGAGAATGCCCTCATCCCCACCGTGCTCTTCCTCCAGCTCAGTGATCTTCGCGGTGATGTCCTCCAAATCGGCCGCGAGTTGATCGATGTCTTCCTGCTCGCTGGCAAAGTAGCGGGCGACAATGAGAGCCTTGGGAATGAGGTCACAAGTCCAACCCTTGTCCCTCTCCTTGCCCTTCTTGTCCGTGACAAGGACACGCGTGGTTTCGGCCTGCCATCCGTCGGCGGCGACGAGGTAGCAGTCATCCTGCATGGTCTCGTCCCAGTAGTCCATCAGGCACTGATAGATGTCGTAGGGATCGACGAGTGACTTGCCAGCATAGTGGGCAAGCAGGCCCTCGGACAGTGCAGTGATGACCTCCTTGGGATGGCAGTCGACCGTCAACGCCTTGAGCGGCGCGGCGTTCGTCCGCCGCCACGCGGCGAAGTGAGCGTTCATGTCAGCGGCGAACGAGGTGAATTCGGGGTGCTCATAGATGGCGGACTCGATGTCCGGCTTCTCCAAGCAGAGATTGACGTAGCCGGGGCGGCTTTCTTCGAATAGGGTGTGCCGGAGCTGCGGGCAGACGGCCCAGTAGTGCTGCAGCGCGTCGATTTCGGCTGCGGGGATGCCGCCCTGTAGGTGGCCTGCGATGTCCTGCAGGTCCTCGGGAGTCTGGCTGTCGATGTAGCGCGGCAGGTTGAGGTTGAACTCGTTTTGCTCGATCTCCGTGAAGGGGACCATGCGCGAGTACTTCGGGACGTCGAGTCGTTTGTTGAAGACATCCACAATCTTGTGTATGTCCCGGGAGCGCAGACGGTTCTTCGGACCTTCCTTCATGAAGCCGCCGCTGGCATCAATCATGAAGATGCCCTTGCTGGCCTGGGCGTCCTTCTTGTCTATGACCACGATGCAGGCGGGAATACCGGTGCCGTAGAAGAGGTTGACGGGCAGGCCGATGATGCCCCTGATGTAGCCCTTGCGCACGAGAGCGCGGCGGATGTCGGCTTCGGCGTTGCCGCGAAACAGCACACCGTGAGGCAGGATGCACGCACCCTTGCCGGTGCTCTTCAGGGAGCGGACGATGTGCAACAGGTAGGCGTAGTCACCCTGTCTAGTGGGCGGCACGCCAAAGGACTTGAAGCGCTCGAAGGGGTCACTCCGAGGATCGAGGCCGTTGCTCCAGCGCTTGTCGGAGAAGGGCGGATTAGCGACGACGTAGTCGAAGGTCTTGAGAGTGTCGCCGTCCTTGAACTTGGGATTGGCCAGCGTGTTGCCCTGCGCGATCAACGCGGTCGGGTTGTTGTGCAGGATCATGTTCATCCGTGCGAGGCCGCTGGTGGCTTCGTCTTTCTCCTGCCCGTAGAGCGTGACGGCAGTGCCAGCCTCGTCGCCAACCTTCAGAAGCAGCGAACCTGAACCGCAGGTGGGGTCGTACACGGTGGTGGAGGCGCTGGTCTCCGCGTCTCGGATGCCGCTGATCTGCGCCATGATGCGGCTGACCTCGGCGGGAGTGTAGAACTGCCCCTTGCTCTTGCCGCTTTCGGTGGCGAAGTGGCGCATCAGATACTCGTAGGCGTCACCCAAGATGTCATCGTCGTCAGCTCGGTTCTTGGAGAAATCGAGCGCGGGGTTCTCGAAGATGGCGACGAGGTTTGTGAGCCTGTCCACCTTCTCCTTGCCGCTGCCGAGCTTGGCGGCGTCATTGAAGTCCGGGAAACCGGAGAGCTTGTTGACATTGGCCAGTGGGGCGATGATCTTCTTGTTGATCTGGTCGCCGATGTCGCTCTTGCCCTTCAGGGCGACCATGTCCGCGAAGCTGGCGCCGGGCGGGATTGTGATAGGCGCGTATCGCTGACCGGCGTACTTGTCACTGACGTACTTGATGAAGAGCAGAACGAGGACGTAGTCCTTGTACTGGCTCGCATCCATGCCGCCGCGGAGCTCGTCGCAGCTCTGCCACAGAGAGCTATAGAGCTCGGATTTCTTCAGGGCCATGTGCGATTCGCTCCTAGGACGGCGGGTCCTTGTGTCGTGTCCCTAGATTCGACGGCGTCTGACCTGTTGAGGAGCTTCAGATCTTGTCCGCATCTCGGCGACTTCCTATCGGAAACGATACCAGCCGCTGATGCTCTGCTTCAATCTGACTGCTTCACAAGTCGAGTTCAGCTCCCATAGCGGCTGTTGTTAGCGCTCGGCTCTCATCTTGCGCAAGCCAGAGCCCTGGATGACCTGTCTCCCGATTATATGCCCCCCACCTTCTGGTTGTCGAGTCTGTCCGGAGGTGCTACCACCCGCACGTCGCTTCAGGATTCTCCGAGCAACCTGCTGATCCAGAGCAGGGACTCAGGGTAGTCCTCGGCATCCAGCACAAACTCCTGTCCTCTTCCGACCGTACGCAGCCTCACCCATTCGCCAAGCTCCTCCCAGCGGCCGCGAGACGCATGATAGCTCAGCACCGAGTTCCGCCCACGTGGGCTGAACCACGCCGGCAGCTTCCACACGCTCCGCGTCTGCCCGGGTTCCGTCAGCTGCAGCCTCGGGCTGTAGTCCCCAAGGATCCCTGCCCCGTGGACACCTACGTCGCGACCGTCGACTGTGGCTTGGGCAGCCGAAACGTAGACCACGTCCTTCGAAGGGTGCGTCTTGCGACTCGCGTGAGGATGGTACCTCGCCCAGGCCGGCATTACGCCTGTGTCCGCAGCGCTCACGACTCTGTCAACCTGGAGCCACCCAAACAGCATGTGAATATCGGGAGACCCGGAAGCGTATCTGAGTTCCCCTTTGAAGAGCTCTGTCTGTCTGAACCATCCGTAGAACAGGAACAGATCTCCGGCGCCCACTCCCATTCCCTCCAGATGGCTTTGGGCGGAGCCCGATTGCCCGAACAGAGGGCGCCAGCCAACTTCTCTCTCCAGGCTGTTGCTGTCGAGGTCAGGATCCAAGTGCGCCAGGCTGTCTGCTGGGACTCTGCCTCGAGAGAGTCTCTCGACGACCGCACCTAGGTCAAATCCGTCACACGAGATGGAGCTAAAGGGTACCGAGCCCGAGTCCTCTGACCGGTCTGGAATCGGAAGTGAGCACAGTCGTCCGGATGGCAGAATGGGACTTGGAATCCCGCCGGAAGATGAGTCGAATCCCTTCCTGCTGAGGATGATCTTCATCCGCTGCAACGCCTCTTCCTATGGACTTGAAGTGACGACTCCAGACCGTCCCCGCAGGGTGCTCCGTGCTGACCGATCTCCCAACTAGACTCAAGCCAGCCGGCGAAGTCGCGTATGAACTCCTCTGTGAAGTCGCTGCGATGTCCTGGCCCGCGTTTCTCGAAGGGATGACGGAGGTTCCCTGCAGGCAAGCCACTCAGGTCGGGTGCGTTGCGGCCGAAGTAGTAGAAGAAGGAGGAGATTAGCGCGTAGCGCTCATGCAAATGTGCGTCTCTCGCCTCGTTGTCTCTCCGTCCTCTGAACCTAGCGTCTTGGTGGTACTCTCTGAGTGTTGGCTTCTCCTCGACGCGCATCGCGTATATGAGCTTGCCATGTCCCGCACTTACTCGTAAGTCTGCTCCACTAGTTCCCGCGACCCAATCGCCGACTTCTGCAAGCTCTATGATGTTCTTCCGGCCTCGGCGGCCACACTTGCACTTCGCGAGCGTGCAGAATCCTCCCGCAGGGTTTGGGGCATATCCGAAGTCGTGCTGAACGACATATGAGAAGAGCTTCGACACCGCGCTTTCCGTTGTCAGGATTCGGTCCAGCCTACTCGTCTTCTTCGGGAAGCAGAGTCCTCTCTTTGCTGCCCTGCTCTCCCATCCGCTCAGCCCACAGCGCCCTAGCGCACAGGCGCGCAAACAAGCGCTCTGCTGCTAGCAGGTCCGCTGGTTCGTCCACGTGTATGCACTTCAAGCGTCGCCGGATAGAGAATCTGTCCGATGCGCTAGACACTCCTGTCCCCCCTCCGTCCGAGGGTGAGTTCGGCTGCCGCCACAGGTCCGAGCAACGCTCCACTTGGCAGAAGACCCAATCGTCCCATTAGCTGCGCAGCCAATCCGTGGTGAAGTCACACTGCGGAATCAGCGGCGGCAAGCGGAGCACGATCAATACACGAACAGCTTGGCCAGTGTCGGCCGTATTGGAGTCACCGGTTCCGACACCCCCACGATTACGGCGGTGCGGGTGAGAAAGCGACCAGCTCGTGGGATCGCCAGTCCGGCTCCTCGCGGCTGGGGAAGAAGCTGGTCCAGCATGTTCAGCTCTGAGATGAGGTTGCTCTGGGAACCGCGCTCCACAAGGCACTGGGACTCGAAGAGACACATCGAACGCGCGGCTGCCTAGTGGAGTCCTTCACAATCGTGGGGGAGCGAGTCTCAGCCGGAGAAGCCGCTTCCGTAGCGTCATGGGCAAGAGCGAGCACAATCCCTCATGTGGCACAGAACTCAAGCATCGACAAAGCCGCTCCTGTTGCTGCACTGACAGGTACCCTCTGCACCTCTTCATCTTTCGGCTCAATCCTAGTGAGTCCCTTCTCCCATCTAATCAGCGGCATCGTTTGCGAGGCGGATGCCCTCACTCTGACACCAGTCAGCCAGCACTGCCTCCTGGTCGGATGCCTCACTCAGTCGATCTACCCAAACACCGATTAGGCTCTCCCTGTCCGGTGGGGCGGGGTCGAAGAAGCGTGACGCCGCCGCATGTCCTCGGAAGCCGGAAACGCTCTTCCTAGGATACGTGTAGAATCGGTGCATGAATGCCGCGTCCATGGCTATGGTGAACGCTGACTCGATAGCGCTTGAGTGTACCGTCTCCGGCTGTATTCGCGTGCCGCCAAGGTGTCTGTAGTTCGTGATCGGCATGACTACGCATCCGACCCTATCGGCGGGGCGCCCGTCGAGAGCCATCTTCACGCGCAGATCCTCGGCGTGCAGCAGAATGCTGGCCTCGCACAGGCCACCCAGAAAAACACCTGCTTGCCCAAGCTCCCATGGCCTCGTCAATCGGAGGCTCTTCCGCCCCAGGAAGTGCCTTTTCGCACCGAGCGCTGCCTGGCACAGTAGCCGTCCTCCCGATAGCTCATAGACTGACAGCTGGTCTTCCAGACGCACTGCAGCGCTTCTCCCCTCGAATCTAGACCAGGCCAGCGCGTTGGTTCTGTCACTGTTCTCGAACGCGTCGGCGCTCTCGGATAATCGGAAGCGTCGCCACTCGCCGAGACCACAGACCCACGCCCTTTTCGAATCGGTGCAGTCCAAGACCAACCACAGGACGTCTTCGTGGGCACCCACAACGTCTTCGCAGTTCTGCACTAGGTTCAGCGCTCCGCGGAATCCGGCTTCCTCACCGAATGTGTAGACCACTGACATGTTGATGGGATAACCACCCATAGCAGCCTCGGTGAGACACGCCGTGGCAACCGACACTCCAGCTGCGTTGTCTATGCCCCACGAGACTACATCTCCATTGTCCAGCGAACGTACGTCCTCGCCTGGGAAAAACTCGTGATGAGCTGTGATCGGCCCTGCAGGGTCATCCAGGAACCTCTGACTGTCAGCATCAACTTCGATGAGCACCCACGACGGGCGGCTTTCCCCTGAAAGAGTCTTGTTGATTTCGAGGATCCTGCCCGTTGCTCTCTCACACCGGTAATCGCTTCCGATTGAGACGACCACTCGTGTGCCCTTGCGCTCGGACTCGATCTTCTGTCCATTCAGGTTTTGACCTTCTATGATGACCGAATCCTCACACGACTCGACTCGATCAAGAAGATAGCCCTCTCTGTCCGTGTGCGCTACCAGCACAGTCCTGCGACCCGAGCCGGCATCCCCTGTCCAGCTCACTGCGAGCTGGCAGTTCCCCACGAATGCGATCCGTAGCTGTCCCGGGCTGACTCCGCCACTGACAACCCTTGCCCAGTGCTCTCTGAGGAGCCAGTCGTACAGCCGCATCTCCGCGCCTGTGACCGAAGGCACACCGCAGACCTCTCGCAGGAGCGGAATCGCTCCCGAGTCGGTTTCCCTACTCCAGCTTATCATAGGTCCTCGAGCAATTGATTGGTCCTACCGCGACTCACGACCTCATCTAGCAGTGCCTGGTGTGCCGAAACGAGTCCCTTGGTGCGATCAGAAATACGCGCCGTTCTCAATGCCGCGTCGAACCGCTCTCTTGTGACAGAGATGTACCGTGACCGGTTCGCAGCAGAAATGCGTGGGTCGGTGGCCCTCTTCAGGTAGTAGTAGCCCAGCGTGTCTTCCTCGTCTGCAGTCTTGTTGCTGTAACCCCTGAGTCTCTTGGCGTATATCTGGCACATCCGGTCACTCATGCATGTGCGCGACTTCGTGTCTCGGCTCGCAGTTGAGAGGCCAGGTATCGGAGTGAGCCTTGCACGCGCATACAGGCAGTTGTTCGTCAGTGCTCTTCTGAGCCACCGCGGCACTTCAACGGCGTCGTGCCACGCATCCTCGGCCTCGCGCACGATGCTCGTCAACTCAGCCTCCTCAGAACCTTCCGCCAGCGGGAACTCGCCGAGAATCTCACCATGGTCCTCGATCCAGTCCAAGTGCAGAAGCAGCCATGCTCGAAGCAACTCCAACTTCAGAATCCTCTTCGTCACTGAGGAATCAGATGCCTTCGCCTCACCCCAAGCCCGACGGAAGACACCGTTGGCCGTGGCGCGAGCATGCTCAGCGAGCGCTACGTCCGCGCGCATCAGCCTCATCATCAACCACTCAGGAGTAAGCACGGCCTGATGGTCGTCGTCCTCAGCGGCATCCAGGAAGTAGGACAAGCGGTCAAACGCCCCGCACGCATAGAGCACTGAACGCATTACCCTGTCATAGGAGACTGGGGAGGCTAGCTTAGGAGCGCGTTCGCGGGCCCTGCTCAGCATGCTCTCCTGCTCGCTCTGCGATGGTGCCTGTCCAGTCCGCAGCTTGCGATAGAGGAGACCAAGTTCCCGCCTCGCTCCCGAGTCCTCCTCGTCAGAGAGCAGGATCTTGTCGGGCAGGTCTCGCACAGCGCTCCGGGCCAGTCCAAGTCGGCTGTGCCATGCGGCGTCCGCGAACTTCGCTGGATACCGAAGGCTGAGGTTCTGGATCAACTCACCTATGCTCTCCAGGACGCGCCGCCGAATCCCCTCGCGCTCTTGCGTGAACTGCGTAGCATCTGTCACGTACGATACGAAGAACTTGATCGCGAGCTCCGAGGCGTCGCGTCTCTTTGGGGGCAGCCAAGTCTGTTCAGCTGCTACCAGTGTCCTCAGGTTGACGATTTCATGTGAGACGCCCTCCGTAATCTCATCAAGCAGTTTCCGCGAAGGAGTCTTCGAGGCTCGCAGTGCCTCCAGATTCGCGGCAACGTGCTCCCGACGGTCCTTCATGCGCGCCTGCGTGGCTTCCTCATTCGACCGGTTCCATACCAGACCAAGCTCGAAGAAGTACTGCCACGATCGCAGGATGGTCGGCACATGCCGCGATGTATGCCGATCCTGATAGACGTCACTCACACAGATGAACTCGGGGGCGCTCTCCGCGATCACGCGAGCCATGTCCCGGCTCCGCGTGACGAACAGGAGCTGGCATCCGCGGTCATGGAGTGCTGGATTCAGAGTTGCAAGATACTGAAGAGCCTCGCCGTCTCGCGAGCGTGCGGCGGCGCTCTTCCCTGGAAGAGCCTCCTTCAGGGCCTCAGTCCAGTGCTCCTGCCCTCTGTAGTCGAAACCTGTCGTGTCAATGAGACCCGGGGCCACATCGTGCGCGTTCGCAAGGCGCGGGCCTGTCTCCTGCTTCCCTTGCCGCAGCAGGTGGTTGATGCCGTCGAGCGCCTTGTTCTCGTTCATCCTGGCGATCAAGAAGAAGCTCCCGAAGTGCTCTTTGATCCAATCCTCGATCCTCGCGCGATCGATCCTCCGTAGCTCCTTCGCGAAACTCTCGGCATTCAGAGCATTCTCGCCTTTAAGTCTCTGGGCAATCGGGAGAATAGCAGCCAACGCTGGCGACTCAGAGAGACTCTCCAGTGTAAGTGCCTTGCGTGGATGGTCGATGTTCACGGCGAGTACGTTCGATAGCAGAAGTCGCACGAAGTGTGACATCTCCTCTTCATAGGGAGGAAGAAGAAGCAGCTGAGGAAACGGGCTGCGGTCAAACAACACGGTCAGCGCGGCCTGGTGCGCAGCCGCCACCAAGTCCTCATCGAGAATGGCCCGTTCCATCGCGCCGACCACCGGAAGGACCCCTGTGGCGTAGGCATAGACCTCGGACCAGTCGACCGCGACAGTGATTCGCTCCGCGCTGTCCTGAGAGAACGGTGCAAGTTGCAGGTCGCGCCGCAGGAGGTAGAGACACCTCTGCTCCTCCTCCAAGTACTCCTGCAACCGCCGGTGCCGCTCAGCTAGCCCGCCCACTGGAGTACCTCCGCCCGGTGAGACTTGACCTTCTTCACGACGTTCTTCACTACGTTCTGAAGCCCTTGGCTTTGATGACGTGTACGACTTATCATCTGCGTCACGCACTCCATCACAGAGTCCGGTATTTCGAAGAAGTAGCTCGGAGTTGATGAGTCGAGCAGATCCTCGGCAATGACATGACTGATAGCAGACTTGGTCATCCCTTCGGCGCGTAGCTCAGGCACAACACTGAATTGAACGATGCCTCGTCTTGCGGCTTCCTCCGTGAGATATCTGCACAGCGCCGTTCCCGCTTCCGGCTCTCGGAGAACGGCCTGCACTACTCGAGCAAGGTAGGTCGCCCGGTCATCCGGTAGATGCTCGAGGAGAGTCTCACCGATTATCGCCACCTGCTCAGCATCACCAGCTGCACGCCGAGCTGCGCTGATGAGGAGTTCATCCTTGAGTGGCGCGTGCCATGCGACTAGGCCGGCGTAGGTCTCCCCGGCAGCAGTTGAATCATGTAGCCACTTCTCAGCAGCCCCTGGATCCTCGCAGCTCGTGACAGCAGCAAACAGCCTTGTCATCAGAGCGCGACACGAGCCAAACAACGGCTGCAGGGCCTCAGCTTCCCTGAGCAACATCGCCCGTGTGAGCGCTCGGGCGCGATTGGCGCGTCCGGCCACCACAGCTACCAGCTCCCTGCGCACTCCTGATGTGGTGGCAGCGGCGGCAAGGCGCACCCACTCACTCCCGAAACCCGCTCCTAGGCATTCTCCCTCAAGAGACGAAAACGCCTCATCGACGATTGCGATTCTCGGCTGGTCGTCGAATAGACAGCGGAAGTAGTCTCTTGTCTCCCTGTGTTCAAGAAGTTCGGCAGGCGGACTATCGACGTCCGCAGGAAGCGCGTGTGAGTACATCAGATCCGCAAGGCGCTCGCGGATTCGAGCATCAACCAGCAGTTCCCGTAGGTCAGCGGCCGCCTCTGTCCGGACATCCGCTGCGGTTTCTCTATCTAGAACAATCAAGGCGAGTTGAAGACCCCCTGCGGCTTCCGTGGCCACGTGCAGTTCCTCTCGAACAGCACTGGCAGTTGTGTCATCCAGGAACACAAGGTCGTGCGCATCGCGAAAGAGAACCTGCAGCTCACCAGCCCTTCTCAGGACCAGTTCGCCAGGAAGGTGTGCATGCAGGGAGAAGAGGGACTCCCCGTCAAGTATCACAGCAACACCAGCGACACCCGAGACTATGCCTTCCATCATCCCACCTCTAGCGACACATCGAACCTGTCCAGATAGGCTCGCAGGTCTTTGATCCTCGACATCTGCGGTCGGTTCTTGAATCTACGGATGTGGACGGCCTGAACACTACGAATCGTAATCCGTCCCCAAACGTGAACCTCCACGAACACATCGTCTTCAGGGATCTTCCCTTGCACCACCATTACATCAGGGAATCTATCCTCATGGCTTCCGGCCTCGATCTGGTCTGCGTGCTTCGCGACCGCGAGACGCTTGCGGAGCCCCCAAGGAGCCCGGAAGCCGTGGGGCGGGTCAGCTGCCTCCTTTACAGTCAGCCGCAGCATCCACAGCACGTTGTTTTCGTGGAAGACCGATGTTCTGTGGGCGATGAACTCGTCCCTCAATGTGACGAAGCAGTTGCCATAGCTGGCTACCCCAACTCCGCCCAAGGAGAGCGCTGCGAAAGATATGTCCTCTTTCCCGTACGGAAAAGTGGCTGATTCGGATATGTCTCGATATCTACCCCACTTGGATTCATCAGCTTGCCGCAGACCTGCACCCTGCAGCTTGTAGTAGTTCGGCTTGGCATCACGATCAGACTTCGCGATGAACTCGAACTGCTCGAAGCTCATCGCAATCACAGCCACGGAATCCGATTCCACGAGCGTTTCGAACCGCTTGACCTTGTCCTCAGCGCCTCGGGACTTGGCCCTTAACAGGGCGTCCTGATAGCGCGTCTCCAGAGCCTCCCGTTCATCCTTGGAATCGGCCACCTCAACGTTGGGGTAAAGGCAAGGTCTCTCGCAGTGAGGGCACCTCAGCTCGGAAACGTGGAAGTCGTGTCCGCAGTACTTGCATGTTCTCTTGGTCAACATCCGGACATACCCTCTTCTCGCCAGCATCGTGAGTCGAAGGGCTTCCGTGCTCCCAAGAGACTCAAACTCTGACGCGCTCAAGGGCACCATGAAACCGTCCAGACTCCACATAGTGAGGTTGATTCTACAATAGTGAGGTCTTGGCGTCAACTGATTCGCGCTTCCACCACATCACACTGGCTCTCAGGAGGACTCTCCGGGGGACTGTAGTGGTGGCAGCGGAGCCGGGTGAGCGGGAGCCGTGTGCAGGTTCGCCTCCTGGCCTGTCCCCCTCTCAGCATCCACACCCCCTTTCTAGAACGGAGGTTAGAGCCTCTCGGCCCAAGCGATCCGGCGCTACGGCTGAGAGACTTGTCGCGCCCGCCCTCCAGTTCGGTGCCAAGATGTTCAAAGATCCCGGAACTGGCTTCGCCTCAAGAAGCGACTCGAATGCAGTGAGGCGGCTTCGGTTCGGCTGCCCGAGCGAGCTTGCATGGTTCCTTCCTGGCGAGTGCAAGCGGGTACCGGCGACCGCAACCTTCAAGACGTGGGAGGCCCATGAAACAAGCTGCCACCCGTGCCACCCGTGCCAAACGTTCCGAGAGCAGCAAGGGCTCCGGCGGTGCCAGCAAGAAGGCCCGCAAGATGGCGACGAAGGCCCACCCCAAGCCCGCCGAGAACGGCACTCAGGCGAGGCAAGAGGGAAGCTCGGCCCCCGACTTCCCGGTCCGTCTGCCCGGCAAGCTCGAGCACTGGCCCATCGACAAGCTCCGCCCCTACGAGCGGAACCCGAGGACTCACAGTCCAGATCAGGTCACGAAGATCGCGGCCAGTCTACTGGAGTTCGGTTGGACTAATCCCATCCTCGTCGATGGCGAGGCCGGGATCATCGCTGGTCACGGCCGGGTTCTCGCGGCCCGCGAGCTCGGGATGACCATGGTCCCGGTCATCGAGCTGTCACACCTCAGCGAGGCCCAGAAGCGGGCGTATGTCATCGCCGACAATCGCCTAGCTCTCGACGCGGGGTGGGACGAGGACCTCTTGGCTGAGGAACTCAAGGCACTGGACGGCCTCGACTTCGATCTTCACCTGATGGGATTCGAGCTGGATGAGCTGCAAGTTCTTCTCGATGATGAGGTAGCCGAGGAGGTCGCTCCTCCCGAGCCTCCAGAGGAGCCCGTGACTCGGATCGGAGATCTCTGGATCTTGGGTGACCATCGACTCCTGTGTGGGGACTCATCCGACGCAGCGGCCGTTGATCGCCTTCTTGATGGTGCGAAGGTACACCTAGTCAACACCGACCCTCCCTACAACGTGAAGGTCGAGCCACGTTCGAACAACGCAATCGCCGCGGGCCTTTCCAGCTTCCCTGCCGTGAAGAGCCCTGTCGAGGCGTCTGACGCCCAAGGTATGCACCATCAGGGATTCGACCTGGCTCGCCACAAGACGAAGTCTAGGCCGACTGGGAAGATGCGCCCGAAGGACCGACCTCTCGTGAACGACTTCGTCACCGACGAGGCATTCGAGGAGATGCTCGGAGCCTGGTTCGGCAACATCGCCAGAGTGCTCCTACCCGGGCGGGCCTTCTACATCTGGGGCGGCTACGCGAACTGTGCCAACTACCCACCAGTTCTCAAGGCCAGTGGTCTCTACTTCAGCCAGGCGATCATCTGGGTGAAGGAGCACCCCGTTCTCACTCGGAAGGACTTCATGGGCAACCATGAGTGGTGCTTCTACGGCTGGCGCGAGGGAGCAGCCCATCAGTTCTTCGGACCAACCAACGCAGTCGATGTGTGGGCGGTCAAGAAGGTGAACCCTCAGAGCATGATTCATCTCACCCAGAAGCCTGTCGAATTGGCAACTCGAGCGATCCGGTACTCATCCAAGCCAGGTGAGAGTGTACTCGACCTGTTCGGGGGCAGTGGAAGCACTCTTGTAGCTGCTGAGGAGAGCGGGCGCACATGCTTCTTGATGGAACTTGACCCGGCCTACTGCGATGTGATCGTGGAGCGCTGGCAAACGGTCACTGGAGACAAGGCCGTGCTCGAGGGAGAAGACCTGACCTCTGATGCCGTTGCCGCGCTTCGCAGACCCAAGCAGGACGAGTAGGTCTTGGGCAAGAGCCGAAGTAAGACGCTGATCTCCCAGCGCGAGTACGCTCGTCGGCGTGGCATCTCCCACACGTCAGTCCAGCGCGCGGTCAAGGCCGGGCGAATCTCAATGGTGGATGGGAAGATCGACCCCAGACAGGCCGATCGCGAGTGGCAGCAGAACACGGACCAGAGCAAACCGAGAAACCGAGTCACCGGCAAGCCGAAGCGCACTCGCATCCAGGACGAGCCGTCAGAACCGATGGACTTCGCTGGGATGGATGGGGGCCGCGGAGGAGGAGGCGGTGCGTCCAACTACGCGAAGGCACGTGCCGCCCGAGAGCTCTATCAGGCCCAGCTAACCAAGCTCCACCTCGACCGTGAGCGTGCCAAGCTGGTGCGCGCCGACCAGGTGAGAATCGCGGCCTTCAACGCGGCGAGAAGCGCGCGTGACAAGCTGATGGGGATACCCAATCGCGTGTCCGCTGTTCTGGCTGCAACAGATGACACTGAGGAGGTCCGGCGCATTCTGGATGAGGAAATCGAGAGAATCTGTGTGGAGCTCTCAGAAGCTCCCTGGCACTGAGGTGGGCCGGTTGGGTTAGAGAATGAGCAGACTGCCACAAACAGGCTCGCAGGCTCCATGCGCTAATCAGGCTGCGGCACGCCCCGCTTCAATCCTCGGGACTCCGGTCAGAGGCGGCACGTTCGTTGAAGAAGCTTGGAGTGATCTTGGGCTGATCAGCCCACATACCCTCACGAATGTCGAAATCGTCCGGATTGAGAGCGTAGAGAAAGCGGTCGGCGTGAAAGGCCAGGACGCTGTTGTACCAGAGCAGATTCTCACGCGTGAGGTTCACTACTTCTCCTTCTGAAACTTCATACACTCCGCTGTCGATGATGGCCAACACCACGCGAGTGGAGAGCGCGAGCTGTAGAACGAGCCCTCTACACAGAAGCCCGAGATTCCCGTAGGGCCCCGCATCGACCTGATTGAACCTGATTGCCGGGCTATCCGAAGAGCAGAATCTACTCCTGTCAGGGACTACGTGAAGTCGCCATGTGCGCTCGGCGAGCACGGGCCAGAACTCGGAGATTCGTGCCATGATGCGCAGGTGCATGTGCGCTCCATCCTCCCCTGCCGTTGACATCTGGTCACGCAACGACTGAGCGATTGGGCCAGACTCCTCAAGCTTCTTCCTAACGAGGTCTGGCATCGCCTCGACGGACCTCCTCGTCGCGGGGCTCCTGACACCTTGGACAACGACGAAGAGCGAGATGGCAGAGCGCTCCTCGGGAGTAAGAGACCGAGTGTCCTGGCTCTTGAGCAGCCTCGCGATGGCGGGGGCGGCCATACTCTCAAGTTGCGCGAGCCCAGGATCGATCGTGAGAACCATGTCCTCTCCGACGGCGGCCTCGTAGAACCTGTTCGAACACGCTACATCGTTCACGCTGGCCTCGAAGAGTCGGTCTTCGCGCAGGTCGAGAACTGCAAGCCTGTCCGACGTCAGCCCGTTCTTGGTTACCTCCCTGCTGAAGCGGCGCAGCAGGAACTGCGGGACATAGTGCTGTCGTGTTGCCAGTCCTTCACCGCTCATGCTCGAACTCCGTCACCATGTGAGGATGCTCACGCTTTAGTCTAGTAGCCGCCCAGCCAAGAGCACTAGGTCGGCGCGACACCTGGCGCTCGTGTAGACCGGTGGCTGGACAGGCCGCTACGCTCGGCCCTAGAGCTGCCCCAGCTGTCCCTGGGCCGCGCGCCAGGACAGCGCGATGGAGATCAAGGCGAACCCCATCACCCGACGAAGTGCGGCCCGGTCACTCATCAGGTCTAGCTGTTCCTCAACCACGTGCATCATAGAGTTGCGGAGTCTGTAGGTGACATAGAGCGCAGATGCAGATGCGTCCACGCGCCGGGTTGCGCTGCCGAATCGTGCCAACTCTGTCTTCACCAGGTAGTTGAGTGTGCTCGCCTGATCCCATTTGCTGCCAGAGTACTGCTTCTCAATCGAGTTGAACGCGCTTGCGAGAGCCTTGTTCAACTGAATCATCTTGTTCAACTTCGGTCTTAGAGTACCGCCGCCCCCACCCTGCCAGTGAGTCAGGTTGCTCTCGAAGGAAACCAGCAGATCTGCGAGCGCTCGGACACGCTGAAGCTTGGCAGCATGAGAGTCAGGCCCGAGCTCGAGCGAGCGCGCTCTCCAGAATCCGAACAGCATCAGAATCGCGTCAGAGGCGCGCTGCGACAGGTGCTCCACCAAACCCACGAACTCCGCGTCAGTCAGCTGGGCGCCGAGCGCTGCACGATAGTCGCTCCCGTTCTCGCGCTGCAGGATCGGAAGCAGGTCATCCATTAGGAGTCTCTTTGCGATTCCCTGCCCCGTGATCAGCGCGCGCCCGGGAGTCCTGCCTGATAGCTCATCTTCATCACCTGCAGCGTCGATGTACTGGGCGGCTTGGACGAGGTCTCCTACTTTGAAGTGGCAGAGCCCCACGTTGTAGAGGGGAGCACCCTTGTGTATGCGCCGGCCAATCCTCTGCTCTGACTCGGCTGTCAGCTGATGGAGACACTCAGTCCAGATCATGATCGGCAGAGTTAGGAACTCATGGTGGTCAATCGCGACGTCCACCAGTGCAGTGTGCGGAGCGAAGAGTGAGTCATCGTTGTTGCGCCATCTCTTCGCCTCGAGCTGCTTGAGGTTGCATGCAACCAAGCCACAAAGCTCCATACCAAGCCGCTGCATTCTTCTCTCAGCCCCAACCAGGTGGGCTTCGAGCATAGGCACCGGATCAAGCCCTCGGCGTGTCCGTCGTGTGACGATTGCGATAAGCCGACGAAACCGGACGTACTTCCGGAGACCGATTGTCTCAGCGAGAATCCGTGTTCCCAATCCTACATCTAGCTTCATCGGCCTGTAGGTGGTCAACTACTCCTCCCTTGACGGCGCAGCCCAACAGGTCGTTGAGCACCCACGGGGGTCAGAGCCAACGGGGAGTGTGAGGACGATCCCACCCACCCCGTCCATTCACAGGCGACGACTTCCCGAGGCCCTTGTTTCTGCGGACTACGTACGCGCGTAGCTGTCTCCTCGCGGTGCTTCGTCGTCAATCGCAACAGGATCGCCAATCCACTCGTGTTCCACTGACCATCGTTCGGGACGGTCCGGTCCTATGCGAAGCACTAGGAGAAACGGACACCGTCCCCCGTACCGATCGTACATGCGCTGCCATCTTGTTGCCAGGTAGTACCCGGCGCCGACCGTGGCTAGCTCTGTAAGACCCGCTGCCTGGAAGACGAAGCGCTTTCGTGGCACATCGTACACACGCTGAATGTACGCGTAGTGATCTCCCGAGACGTCATCCTCCCCTTCAATTACGATTCTCGCCTTCCCATCACTCTGGAAGCCGGCGCGCGATGGCAGGTCGGCCTCCACGTAGCGAGACGCCCAGCTGTACCACCAACTCCCCAGGGCGATGAACGGGTCCCTGGAATCCAGCATCTTCTGTGTTGGAGGAGCAGCAGTGACATCGACCTTCACGTCTGCGACCAGTAGCTTGCTTAGTATCCCGGGGCGATCAACCTGCCGAGGCAGTGGATAGCGGAACTGCTCACGAATCCGATCTGCGACGGATGCTTCGCTAAGAGCGACTGCGGTACCTGAGTACATGCCTGCACTACCCTCAATCGTCAAGGAGCCACCCTGGGCAACCTGAATGTTGGAGAGGTAGACTACGAGTCTTCTGCTTCCCTTGATTCCGAAGAAGGGGATTATCGAGCGACGTCGCCAGTGAACCAGCAACGTCCACGCAATCGCCAAGAAACCGGCCCAGAAGACAGCGTTCCCAACAACGCCGGCCAGGACGCTCAGTCCGAACATGAGGACCCCCAATCATCTCCTATGCGCATACGCAGCAATCCCCAGCACATGCGATCAGTTGGAGCGTGTGTGAACCCATCTAGAGCTGCCACACGGACTCGAGAGGGCATCGCCGCTCAGCTTGTCCGGGATTTCTTGGTGAACTCGTACCCAAGCCTGTCGAGTGAGAACTCAGGCTTCACCCAGTCAAACGGCTGAGAGGTTAGAGCGACAATGAGGCTCGGCTGGTAGCGCCCGGTGTATCCGATCTCCTTGAGAATCGATCGCACTGCTAGGTCTCTCAGGTGATTGGTGGTGTGATATGCGATTTCGACCTCACGGGAGTCCTTGGCCTCTAGCAGCGCTCCATGCATTGCCTTTCCCCTGAAAGCACTCAGCAGCCGCTCCCAGGTCTTGAAGTCGGGATGCCAGGGAGATCTCTCATAGGCGGAGCAAACAATATCAGCATCGGGAAACTGCTCGTGGCGGATGAGAGCGGTGACAGTCTCCCCAAAACTGGCGCGTGGCCCCCTGAACGTGCTAATCTGACCTGCGACGAGTTCGAACGCGTCTGCGCGCTCGGAGGCACCGTCCTTCCTCGCTTTGGCCGCCAGCTTTTCAATCGACTCTTGCGCCCCGTCGATGATCTTGAACAGCGCTCTTTTTCCGCCCTTGCTGCCCATCGATGGCACCTTCCTGACGTGAAGGCTCTCGCACAGCATCTCGATTGCCACTGCGGCGTGCCGCAGTCCATCGTCTAGCGTTCTGGCCCCATAGTGGCCGCTAAGGACGATGTTCCTGGCTGCCGCATGCAGGGGATCACGTTTCAAGTGGGTCGCCTGCAACCACCTGGTTAGCAACTGCCCGGTGCCCCGATGCACTCCTTCATCAATGAAGCGGTAGCCCTTCGAGTAGCATGGAAATCCACCGGTGTGGTAGCGAGCGGAGATCTGCCCCTCAGCATCGCGCAGCTCGATCCAGGCAGGCCGCACTTCTACTCCCGTGGCAAGCGAAAGCGCCAGCGTCAGACCAAGCGGTACCCAGGAGTACACATCCTCGACATCCTCAAGTCCCTCAGGTACGCGACCAACCATGACGGCCGTGACAAGCCCGCGTGCGGTGCCGCCGAGTAGCCGCGACTTCCGATCTGCGTAGTCTGAGAGCGGTTCGATGAATGCAAGCTCACCGGAGTACTCGAAGCCAATCAAGCGGTTCTGGAGCGCAGAACGAACCCACTCAGGATCCCGTTCCCCTCCCTCTGGGCCAATTGGGGTCTCATGAGTCTGGTTGATGCGAAGGACGTGACTACCGACACCAGGTTCGTGTGGCCTGAACTCAGAGACGAAGTTCACCAGTGGAATGACCCAGTAAGCTGGTCGGCCAGCAGAATCAGCCGTGAACCTCGAACGAAGTGGTTGGAAGCGAAGCCGCGTCCCATCACCGAATGTGGGGGCGTAGTCGAAACCTGAGGTGATCTCGAATACCCCGTCTGGTGTGTCGATCTTCACGGCGGTGCCACTGCGAGGACTCGCCTTCAAGGGCATGCGCGTGCCACGCTTGATAGCCTTTGGCTCTCCTCCGATGAGGACGGCCAAGATGTCGTGTCTGCAATCCTCGCTCGATTGCGAGGGATCGACTTCGAGAGTCAGCGATAGGATTCCGAACTCGTCGAGCGAGGCGGTAGCCTCGCCCCGGACACTGCAGCTTGGATCTCCGAGGACGACAGTACCAATACCGCTGTACGTCGGCCAGGCATCGAACCAGCACTCTGACATACTCCGTGTCCTCGTGCCAAGCCGGCGTCTGCACCAGGTCAAGATGTCAATAAGACGGCACATGCTCTCTTGCCCCAGCTGAAGCTTCGGCCACCCAACGGACCAAGCGTCATCCGCGAGCGTCGAGGGTGGCGAAGGGTGTTCTGGCTGACGCGGAGCGGCAGCCCCCTGCAGATCCAGTTGCAGCCAAGCTCGTCAGGTGCATACGCTAGTCAGGTGTCGCTGGACGCACCCGCTCAACCCAAGAGAACTCGAAATCCCTGCCCACCGAGACCACCCAGATCTCGGTCATTGCCCGAATGCGAGCGGCAATCTCATTGTCGAGATCGCTATGCTTCTGCTCGAGGCTTCCAAGCAGCGAGCGCATGCCATCCGTCTGATCTCGCCTGGCAAGCTCCGGATGCCTCCAGTCGGCTAGCCCTAGCTGCCGGGCGCCCTTGAACACGTCGAGTGCGTCAGCGGAGAGCGCAAGACACGCGACCCGCCGCCCGCCAGCTCCTTCCAGTTGCTTGGCTGCCTCGAACACCCTGACGGTCAAGTAGTCAGCAGAATCATACATGCCGCGCCAGACGGTTCGCGGTCCCTCCCCTGACAGCTGCGCGAGAATCGCCTCGAAGATGGCGTTTTCCATGCCCATGTACTTGACCTCAACCGAGCACTCACGATGAAGGCTGTCCCTGAACACAAGATCGTAGGCAGCCCCTCCCGCTGCGAGGCCGGTTATCTCCGCATCCTGCCTGTCCAGCCAAGCCGCAAGCTGCAACTCAGTCAGGAACCCCCGGAAGATGTCGGCCTCGTGCTTCCGCTTCTCGGCCGTCGGAGCCAGCACCCATGACTCACGTAGGACCTTCCTATAGTGCGGCGTTACATCCGCTCTCACGCTGCCATTCTCGATGAGGAATCGCTCGATTGGCTCAGTGATTCCATCCAGGCAGCCGCACTCAAGCGCCCCCAGGAGAATGGAGTGGTGAAACGAAGGAGCTCCATGGACACAACGCTCTTTGAAGGAATCCCAGATGTCGTCCGGCAGCAGAATCAACTTGAGTGCGGCAGACTCCTCCCGAAGTCGTGCCAGCTGATGTGTGTCGTTCCTCATCCAGCTCCAATCCAAGTTGCCACAGACTAATGGTCCGGCGACACCCAACTGCGTCTAGGACGCCTAGCATGATGATGGTCATCGTGCGGGAGCCAAGCACGACGGGACCGGCGGGTTGTGCTTCCCCATGATCGCGAGCCTGTCAAACCGCCTGAGGGACTTCTCGGTTCCGGGTGGCCCTTGGCCCATCGCGCCCCTGACGATGCGAGAGGAATGCGGGGCGTTGCACACAGCACCCCACAACTGCACCTTGGACCACGCGGAGATTCCCTTCTTCTGCTCCTATTACCCGGCGGATGTCCAGTTTAGCATCCTTACGACGATGCCGCTAGCGGCAAGTCCGAGGACATGACAGACCCACGGCTGTGGTGGCACGAGGCTCCCACGTGGACTTGGCGGTGCTGCGTCCGTCGCGGAGCTCTCGAGGCCAGCTTCGGCCCTTCACCCCTTCACCCACGCTCACACGCACGCATGACCGAGGGCAGAGGTGAAGGGTCGGAGAGGCAAATCGTGGGCGGGGGTGAACTGGTGAAAGGGTGAATGGAGAAGAGAAGTAGTAGTACTTCATGTACCTACGTACACCGCTCTTCACCCTGTTTCACTTGGAGATAGTCTCCTGCGCGACAGGGGGTGAAAGGGTGAAAGGGCGGTCTGATCGTACGTCTGGCGGGGAGTTACGCGGATTCATCGGGCGGACATTTCACCTGTCGCCCGTCCTCCCCTCTCTCTTGCGGATTGTTAGGCGCCACTGGCTGCTGTGGGCGAATCTACTCACTGGTGCCACTCACCAGACGGTAGAATCGACCCGCTCTAGGCCGATTGCCATCGGCCCGGGTCACGATGTCCCCGCGCTGCTCGACCGTGTCGATGATGCTCGCGAAGGTCTTGGCATCTGTCTTCATCCGCTTCAGAAGTTTGCTGTGCGATAGCTCCATGTTGGGAGCCCCTCGCAGCTTCTTCAGAAACTTGAGACAGAGCGCATCGAACGGGCTGTCTGCAACGTGGGATTGAGCCATGAAGAGCATCCTCCTGGCCTGGTGGACAACGAACCTGCTGGCCCACTCCGCCCCCGCCCTTCCGATCTCCGGACAGTCGCGGCACTCGCTCACAGCGTAGATTAGCGCTAGCTTCCGGGCATGTTCGCCTACGCGGCCCCAAACTGCCGCCCCGGCCTCATCACTTGAGCCCACGGCCGCGTCGTATTCCATCTCGGCCTCCTTCCTGATCTCAACCAGGGTGCGCGAAGCGTCGAGGGTCTGTGGAACAACCAAGGGGTCGGGGCGCCAGTCCTTCAGGTTTCCATCCCCGGGCCTGAACTCCGCCCACCACCTCGCGTGTGCGACCACGCGCTCGGGCAGCGGCCTAAGCAGTGGCTCCTGGCCGGAACCGCGGCGTCCACAGTCCAGGACGATCATGCGAGCGAAGAACCCGTTGGTGAGCATCCGCTCCGAGAGCGCCCCGTAGTAGTGGCTGGGGATGGCCGTCCCGAAGAGTACGAGGCTCGGCTGGTCAATCGCCCCCGGGGCGGACTTGCCGGCCTTTCGTCTCATGGGGAAGACCGAGTTCGCTGCAGAGTAGACCGTGAGCAGAGTGCTCATGATGCTCTCGTACCTGGCATCCTTCGCCTTGTTGATCGACTGGAGCATTCCATCAATCTCATCGGTCTGGAACAGCATGGATGGATGGGCGAAGAGCGCGTCCTGAATCCCCTCGCCGGAGGCGAACTGCCCGCCGAAATGATCCGCGAGCCCGATGGCATGCAGAATCTCGTTGTTGACCTTACGTGGGTGCTCCTTCCCCGCCGATGAGTGCGCGAGGCCAAGGAGGTACAGATTCGTGCGGACGTCGGCAGAATCCCGAACCTTGCGTCCGGCCAGGGTGGCCTGAAGAGCGAGGGCGCCAGCGAATGCCATGGTCACATTCGGGTAGGGAGCTGTCTCGAGGCTGTGGTCCATGACCTCAGAGATGAAGCCCGGGACCCTCAGGAGTTCGAACGGAAGCGGGCCCGGGTCCGCAACCTCGTGTGGAGTAACACCAAGGCGTTCGATGTCGCGGCTGTGCGTGATCACATGGTGTCTAGCTGCCCCCGCAGCCATCTGGTCGGGGGCATACCGGCAGATGCTGGCCGCCACCCTCTCGACCTCGGACTCCAGCAGCGGCGGCTGGCAGCGGTCCTGGTTCGCCTGAGCCAAGGCGACGAGAATCTCCTTCTGGGGAGACCCTACACGGCGCATCGCGCCCGCGAGTCGCGCCAGGGTGTCGTTTCTCTGGCCGGTCGGAATGGTGTTGCCATTCGGCACGGGATCGTCGCACTGTGGCGACCTGCGCGCGCCCTCGGGCGTCCCGGGCGCGGACCCGTTGCCGCCCAGCCGATCCAGCAGAGCCGTGAGCCAGCCGGGAGGCTCAGTCAGCTCGTCCGGTGACGGGAGGGTCGAGACTTCGGACCACCGGTACTGCTTCCCCTCAACGACCGAGGGCGGGACAACGATATACCCGCCGTTGCAGCGCGTATCGACCTTCGGGGCGATTCCGCCCGCCGTATTGCCCCAGCTTTTGCCAGACGGCTGTCGGAAGATGAAGTGCTGTCCTCCTCGAGGTGTGTTCGAGATGGCCCCTCTAGATAGGTCCGCCCGTCTCTCGGGCGCATCAGGCCACGGGTTGTCCGCGCCGTCCACATCTACGACGAGAAGACCGCGTGTCGGGGTGGCGATGTTGGCTAGCGGGTGCTTCCTCCACCACGTGTCTATCTGCTCGATGTCTGTCGTGGCATCATGGAAGCCGTGCTGTGTGAGCGGGGCTTTCTCACCAGGCACGCAGGGGAAGATCGGGTAGCCCATCTCGGCGTAGCGGATGGCGTCCTCTCGCAGGGCACTCAAAACCGCGGTTCTCCATTTCGGTGGTCTGCTCGGTGTCTTGTTGACCTGGGCTACCGACGCGCCCAGGGCGGAGTGTCTGCTTCCTCTTCCTGGGGCAGGCCACCATCCGGACCGTCTGCTTTCGCGTAGCCTCGGACCTCGTTCACCAGGTCTCCGTTGTCCTTTCGTCTCCTTTGCCCGACGATGATCACAAGCGGCACGTCGTGCAGCTCGCTTGAGTCCATCGGCTGCATATGGCCTACGGCACGGCACACCGCTGAGAGCTCGGCCTGTGCAATCTCAACGGCCTGGGCGCTCGGGTTGACGAGATTCAGCCGCGACCAGAGCAGACGGCCCTTGAAAGGATCCTCTATGACCTGGAAGGTGAACTCGAGGTAGTGACCGTTTCCGCTCTTCGTCGGCTTCATCACCGAGTCCGTGATGATGGCAACGTACCTCCCATCGGGGATCAATTCGAAGTCGGTGGTCGGGTCAATGTTGCTGGCGTTGAAACCGTCCAGACTAACCATGCTCACTTCCCTCCTTTGCCCTTGCCGGGCTGTGACGTGATGGCTGATCTGTCTGTCAGGTACTGAGCGTAGGTACTCCATTCCAGAGGCATCTCTTCAGGAAGGCTCAGGCGGTTCTTGGCCACGTGGGCCGGCCGTTCGACCGTCCGGAGAATCCGCTCCCCGGTCCCTATTCCTCTGTTGCGCGTGCGGTCGAACCCCTCGTCCGACTGCCGTGTGAGCACCTTGAAGCTCGCGAAGAAGACCTCATCGCACCACTCCTGAACCATCTGAGAGGCCAGGCGATGGAGCCTCGGCACATAGCGATCGTAGGACTCCGTCTCGGGGTTCTCGAAACGCTCTATCCGGGCATGCGCGATCAGGACGATCATCATGCCCCTGTCGTTGCGGAGCGCACTCAATCCCTCAAGAAACTCCCGCCATTGGGTGAGAGCGAAGACGTAGCCCTTTGAGTAGCCGATGTCCTCGACGCTCTCTACGTTCCGCGCGTGGCAAACGTCGGCCCAGATCAGGCGTTCGAGCCAGTCCAGCGAGTCCACAACGACTGTGCAGAACTCGTGCTTCTCGGTGTAGAGCTCCGCCATAGCCTGCATGGCCTGACCGAACGTGGTGGAAAGCGGTAACTTGTCGCACTCGATCTCACCCAATCCATCCTCTGTCTGGATGAAGATAGGCTCTGGAGCACACGAGGCGAAGGTGCTCTTCCCGACGCCGTGCGTCCCGTAGAGCATCAACCGCCGGGGCGCTACGCTTCGGCCATTCGTGATCTGGTCAAGCAGCTTAGCCACTATCGACTACCTCCTTCCGTCTGGTCTAAGTGCCTTGTGGATGCCCGGTCGGGGACTCGGACACCCGCTCTTCTTCTCGAGGTAGGTCACGATGAAATCCGCAAGAATCTTGATCACTTCATCGGTGTCACTCTCGGAAAGCTCATTCCGGTGGCGCTTCAGATCGAGCTCCATGCGCGACGTCAATGGCTAGTCCCTTCTTAGTGAGCGGAGGAACTCCGATACGGCCGGATGTGACCTCGCCTTCGGGCGTTGCTCCTGCGGCTCCATCTCATCGAGCGAGAGCTCATCGTCAAGGCGGCGCAGCACCCTACCCCGAATCGCACTGAGGCTCCTGACCAGTCGCCACACCAGATCATCGTCCAGATCGTGGATTGCCACGAGCCCACCTATCACGAGGACCTCCTCCTCGAAGAGGTCATCTATCAGCGAACGCGCCTCGGCCTTGCTTATCATGGTCTCTCTCCTTGAGTTTGATTGGCTACCCGTCTCCAGCTACCAAGGGGGGAGCGGGTGTGTGCGTGGGGACAAGCTCCCGAGCCGTCACCGCACCATCTCCTCGAATCGTCGAATCGCAGTCTCCGCCCGTTGACGTCGCTTCTTGGCCACCTCGTAGTTGAGACCGGCGTCCCGTGCGTACTCCGCGAGAGATAGGCCATTCACGCGTGTTGCCAAGAGCAGGAGGAAATCGGCGTCGGTGATTCGCCCGGCATCGCGATGCTCCCGCAGTCTCTTGAACTGCTGCTCGAGTTCTTCCCTGCGGTACAGAACCTCGAGTCCGATTCCATCGACGCCCCCGCACAGCCAGTCGAACTCATCTTCATCGAGGCCAAGCTCACGATTCGTGCGCTTCCAGCGACGCTTGTACAGCTGGTAGAGATGGTGATTGGTGTCGTTCATGATCTTCTGGACCAGCCTTGCTGGCCGCCGCGCCAAGTCGATTCGGCAGACCACTTGCAGGAACGTCAAGGCTATGTTCTGCCAGAGCTCTTCAGGGCCGTACTCCGGATCGTCTTCCCAGTAGCGCTTCCTGTACGCCATCGAGCTGAGACCGGGCCAGAAGATCTCCAGCAGGACGACCTGCCAGCGCGGGTCCAAGTCTTGCCCATGAGCCTGGAGGATGGGACGAAGGACCTCGTCCTTGCGGGGATCAGTGGATGTGCCAGCTCGCATGAATGCGATGGCATCCGCCCAGGTCGCGAACTGACGCAGAAAGCAGGAGGTCCGCTGGAGGTACTGCAATAGCCCTTGATACTCAACGGTCTGGAGCTCCCGCTTGAGCCACTCTCGGTCTCGATCTCTTGAAGCGCTTGCCATGACGCCCGACCTTTCCGGCCGGGCGTCTGGCACCTCCTACTGGCCAATCGGGCGTCTAGCACCTCTGACTTCACTGAGCTGACTCGGCTACTCTCCCATACCGATCGACTGCTACTGCTTTTTGCCGCCGCTCCTTTCGTTGATGGTCGAGCAACTCCGGCAAACGGCGATGACGTTGTAGTCACCGCCGTCCACGACGTACTGCGCCCCCTTGTGGCGAAGGTTTAGATGAGCCCCGCGCTCCACGCCAAGAAGAGCGCTGCATTCCCTGCACCGCCATTCCCCTTCCATGTGGGAACCCCTTTCCACTAGCCAAGAGGTGCAGTTGCCCAACGGCCGCTGACCTCAATGGTGCGGAACCCGGAGATAGAGTGGAGGTATAAGGCAGGTACTAGGGAGGTACGCTCGAGATACTAAGCCGACTGGTCGTCGTCAGGGATGATCACGCAGAATCTAAGATCGTCAGGAGGTGCGAATTCGAAGGTCTTCAACTGGGGATCTCTTGCGTTCTTGTGTGTGCGGAAGGCTCGGTATTCGTGCCGTCTCAACTTCACATCGGCCTTGGCACGGGCTCTCTCGAACATGTGATTCGCAGTTGCCTTGGAGGGACGATTCTCCCACGCTTCTGTGTCACACGCTCTAATCGGCTTGCGTGCGACTATGACGGCGAACAAGACGGTCTGTTGCATGGTAGTGAGCTTCTTCAACCTCGGCTTGCTCTTCCCATCCCTTGTGATCGCCTCGTGGGACATCCCATCAATGAACATGTCGTATTCGCTTCGGTGCTCCAGTAGCTCGGTGTACTCGTCCCGGTTCATGGTGCAGGTTCCCTCGTGAGTGATCACCCTGCAGTACGTGACTGACTGCACGTCTTCGGGGTGCGAATGACGGACCGCGCTCTTAGTATCGAGAATCTGGTCCCAAGGGAGCCTCCACCCCGACTTCGGGTGACGCTCCGTGAGCGCGATGGCAGACACGCCAAGGCCCTTAAGGACAAGTAGATGTTCCACGGACAGCCGAACTTGACCGGCCCCGAGCATCACGACTCGTCGAGGGCTCGAGGCATAAGCCTTGCGGCAGTCGGACACGAAACGTGCCTCGTCATCTTCTCCCCCGAAGAAGAGGTAGACATCTGCGTGCTCGCGCGTCGGGCGGCGGCATTCGCCAAGGAATGCGAGCCGCCAACCGATCTCTATCGTCGCTCCCTCGAGTCTGTTCTTCCGTCGAATGAGGGCGGCAAGCTCCGTGACGGGCATCCCGAACAGGGTTGCCTCCTCGCCACGCGGCAGAGCCTCTGCCCTGCGATCGGGGATTCCCGCCGCCACGCTTGCTCTAATGACTTCGGCCACGCAGCTCATAGATCCGCGGGCAGTGGCCGATGCGCTCCCGTATATGATCCGTCCTCTCCGGGGGGGCGACGGGACTACCTGCTTGCCAGCGTCCTTGCGCCTCGAATCGCCCACCGGAAATCCCCCCAGTCCGCAAGTACAGAGACGGCTCTTCGGCTCCAATGCCCAGTGGAACAGCCAGCCCAGGAGTGGTTTGTCAGAAGTCCCCACAAGTACAACACACCGCTTATGCCCGGCGTCAAGCGCTTTCCTAACGTCCCCCGTTGGGTCCTGCCCACCCCTTTACGTGTAGGTGACACGGGCCGCCTTCTCCAGGGCCCCGGGAATCCCCTTGATGAGGATGGCCACCAGAGGTAGAGCTGTACCTGGGACGCGACGTAACTCACATACTCACAGGAGGTTACGGTTGAAACAGGCCCCCAGGGGCCGCGGGAGACCCAAGGCGAACGGGCGCACCGACCCCACCCGCGTTTCCTTCTACACTCGCATCTCGACCGATGAGGACCACCAGAAGTACTCGCTGGATGCTCAGAGAGACCGGCTCGAAGCCTACTGCAAGGCCCAGTGGGGCGACGACTGGCGCATCCACAGGATCTACCGCGACTCCGAGAGCGGCACCCACATGAATCGCCCCGGCCTCGAGGAGATGCTCTACGATGCTGAGTCGGGTGCCTTCGACACTCTTCTCGTGTTCCGTGTGGACCGGCTATCGCGCAAGGTCCGCGAGCTCGCCCTGATGGTGGACGAGCTCACCAAGTACGGCGTCGTCCTGAAGTCCATCACCGAGCCCTTCGATACCGCCAACGCCGCAGGGAAGATGATGCTCCAGATGCTCGGCGTCTTCGCGGAGTTCGAGCACGCGACAATCGTCGAGCGGACCAGGGTAGGAATGGAGAGGAAGGCGAAGAGTGGGAGGTTCGTCGGAGGGACCATACCTTACGGCTATGACCTCAACCCAGAAGAAGGGCTCACCGTCAGGGAGGACGAGGCCCTCATCGTCAGGAAGATCTTCCAGATGTACGCCCTGGGCCATGAGGGCTCACACACGATTACCCTCAAGCTGAACGAGACCGGTCACCGGAAGCGGAGCGGCAAGAAGTGGGACAAGCGTGTCGTCCTTCACATGCTCAAGAACCCTCTCTACGTTGGGAAGCTCCGCTGGCGGAAGGTCGTCTACGAGGGTAACCACGATGGGGTAGTCTCAGAGGCCATCTTCGAGAAGACCCAAGAAATCCTGAAGGAACGTGCTGAGGATCTAGCCGGCCGCCGCTTCCACAACGGCGACGAACGCCTGCTGGCAGGGATCATCAAGTGCGCCCGATGCAAGAGCCACATGGTGGGCGTGAGTACTCACAAGAAGGAGAAGAAGTACCCCTACTACCTGTGCAACAAGCGCTGGAGCACAAAGGACTGCGACCAAGACTACGTCCGGGCCGACCTACTGGAGAGCGCAATCATCCAGGACGTGAAGGGTATGTTCCGCGACGAGCAATTCATGGCCCGACTCTGGGAGGAGGCCAACCGACTGCTCTGCGCCGAGAAGCCGAACCTCGAGCGGGAGATCGAGAGCGTCGAGGCTCAGATCGCGAAGGCCCGGGCCACCATCGACCGCTATTTCGAGGCCTTCGAGGCAGAGACCATGAAGCCCGAGGTTTGCATGGAGAAGGTCGATGATCTCAACGCCAAGATGGAGCAACTCGAGAACGAGAGGCGCGACCTGGAGGAGAAGCGCCAGCGACTTGACCTCCCCGCTCTTGACAAAGAGATGCTCGCGCGGCTTGTGGACAACTTCGAGGAGGTCATGGCGGCGGGGACGAACCCACAAAAGAAGGACCTTCTCCGCCATCTGGTGAAGAAGGTCCTCGTTCACGACAAGCGCACGATCGAGATCTGGTACGCGTTACCGAACCAGGCCTCTGTTCGCACACCGGGACATCTGGCTCCCCAAGGCGGACTCGAACCCGGGGCTATCGCGCTACCGGCGCTATCGCTCCCCCAGCACCAACTCCACGTGCGCGCGCGCCGCGTCGAGGCACGCGCGGGCGGGGTCATCGGTCCACACGGCCGCGGCGACCCGCTCGCCCGCCACCACGGCGCCGCCCGGCCCCTCGATCCCTAGCTCCTTGCGGCGCTCGGGCGAGAGAGGCTCCGAGAACTCCAGGGCGAAGACCCCCGTCTCCAGCCCGCTCTCGGAGGACTCATAGACGGCTACGTATGCGGCGCGCACCGTCGAGGTCCGCTCCGCCATCAGTTCCTCGATGCCCGTCATGACGGCGCCCGGACCCAGTGTCGACGTCTCAGCCTCCCACGCGGCCTCTTCCTCGGGCGTGGGCGGCATCACGAAGACGCTGACGAAACTAATGACGCGGTGGTCGGACGTGATCATGGGGTTCGAGTCCACCGGGATCGGCGCCGCGCCCATCGTCCGGTCGACAGGCTTGAGCGCGCAGCCCACGGGCAGCTGGGAAGCAGAAAGAGTGAGGCGCTCTAGAAGCGGCGAGTCGACGCGCATAAGCTCCGGCACGCCGGCTTTGCCCCCAGGCGACTCACGTTCGCCCGGCGCGGGCACTCGCCCGGACGCGAACAGCTCGCCGTCCTCGGGCTCGGCAAGCACGAGCAGCAGGTTGAAACTGTCGTTGCCGAGGCCCGTGCGCACGATATTCGGGGCGTATGCCGGCGGCTCGACCCAGAGCATCCCGTCTATCACGAACTTGAAGGCCCACAGGTCCTGCTCCCCGAGCCGCTCGAGAGGTCGGCGAGCTTCGTAGACGCCGGGCCCCACAAGCTCCATCCTCCACGCGTTCGTCGACCAACCGTTGAACTCCCCCGCCACGGCCACTTCGGAGAGCTCATCGAGCGAGATGTCGGCCATCGACACTCGCTCCCCGCTGTCTCCACGCGTGGCGAACTCATACTGAGAGCGATCAAACGTGAACGCCACCTCTTCGCCCTCGAGCCGGTAGCCCACAGCTCCCGTGCCGTCCGTCGCAGCCTGGGCGCCAGGCTGGGCCATGGTAGCGAACGGAACGAGAAGAAAGACGATCGCGGCCATCGCAATGCTCACCCTTCGCTGAAGCGTGGCGATCCTGTTCATACCTCCCCCCTCTCCAGCGACCGCTCCAGCTCAGCCGAGAGCGTCTTGACCACCTGGGCAACCTTCCCGGTTAGCTCCGTGTACTCCGCGAGCAGGCGCTCCCCGGAGTCGGGTTCGCTCTTGTAGTCCAGGTTCATCGCTGATGCGACAATGTCGAAGTACTCGGGTCGAAGCATGTCCTCAGCGCCTACCGAGAGCCTGTACGCGTTTCTCAGGTCCTTCAGGAACTCGAGCGCGCCGCTCAGAAGCGCCATCTCCGGCGCGTGTGTCGAGTCTCGCCTCGCGATGATCGGAAGGAGCCCCGTGTTGACCGGATGCCTGATCTTGAACGCTGTCTTGTACATCAGGAGGAGCATCAGGATGTCC
>JBDRFG010000108.1:0-3794 GCA_043819135.1 Candidatus Eiseniibacteriota bacterium
GCCTGCGCCCCTGTGGCAACTCGTGACCCGCGGTACGTCGCCTTATGAAGGAGGTTTCTATGGGCGTATTTTCGGAGTATCTAGGCAAGTCCTTGGATTTCTCTGCTCTCGAGAAGGAGCGCAAGAAGCAACTCAAGCGAGTATCTGATCTCAGGGGCGGGCGAGGAGTGCTGACAATCGCAGCTGCGATGACAAAGGACGTGCCGACGGGCATTGGCTATGACGACAGAGTGGCCTTGGCTGACCAGCTGAGCGCTCTCTCGGGTTCCGACGTCGACATCATCCTTGAGACACCAGGCGGATCCGCAGAGATTGTCGAGGACATGATCCTGCAGATTCGGGCGAAGTTCAGCCGTGTAGGGATGATTGTCCCTGGCTACGCGAAGAGCGCCGGCACCATTATGGTCATGGCAGGGGATGAGATCCTCATGGGAGCATCGTCCTCCCTCGGGCCGATTGACGCCCAGATCGTTCAAGGCAACAAGCGGTTCTCGGCGCACGCGTTCTTGGAGGGTCTGACGCGAATCAAGGAGGAAGTGGACGAGACCGGCGCACTGAACAGGGCGTATGTGCCCATTCTTCAGAACATATCGCCAGGGGAGATCCAGAACTGTGAGAACGCGCTGGCCTTTGCCAAGACGCTAGTGACTGACTGGCTGTGCAGGTACAAGTTCAGCACTTGGGACACGCATTCCAGCACCGGGCAGGCGGTTTCCGACGAGGAGAAACAGACACGGGCCAGAGAGATCGCAGACGCACTCTGCGATCACGGCCGGTGGCTCACGCACGGGCGGACCATCACGCTGGGCAACCTCAGAGATATGGGCCTGAAGGTTACAGATTACGGTGAGAGCAGCGAGTTAGCAGATGCGATACAACGCTACTACGTCCTGCTGGAAATGACCTTCGATCAAACCAACATCTTCAAGCTCTTCGAGACGCCAGTATCCCAGGTCAACAGATTCGCGGTGCCCGCAGGGACCCCAGCCCTATCCCCGCAGAAGAACGAGCCGGACGGGGCCATAGTCGAGTTCGAGTGTCCTAACTGCAAGAACAAGACGGAGATACAAGCGCGATTCACTCAGCATGCTCCGCTGAAGCCCGGTGCCGCGCAGTTCCCGAGGGACAACTCGTTTACTTGTCCGAGCTGCAATGCTACAATCGACTTGAGTGGGATGAGACACCAGATTGAATCGCAGACGAAGAAGACCATCGTCTAGGGGATCATATGTGCGACAAGGTGACCGACTTCTCGATTGTGTTCCAGAAACTCGAGGAGCTCTCCGGCGAGGCCGATTGCTCACTGAGTGACGAGGAACTGGCTGCTCTGGATGAGATACGAGCACTTCGAGAGATCGTTCTTGAGGTGCAGCAGCCGGCGCGGGTGTACTTCACCACATCGTAGGGTCCCGTGCCCATCTGAATGGAACGTGAGAGGCGCCAGTGCGAAGCTGGCGCCTCGCCGCGTTCTGCACACTCACGCAGGACCCTTGTCTTCCAGTTCGCGGAGCACCCCCTGATCGTACTCAATGACGTAGTCGTCCTCGACATGCTCCGGCGAGGCGTGGTCGCCCAGTGAGTAGCCCATGGCCCGATACCCGCGCATTCGCTTCTCGAACATCCTGGCGAGCATGGGGACGCTACGGTCCACGTAGTCCATCACGCGAACCTCGGTCTTCGCGTGATACTTGCGGTGCAGGCGACCCGCGTACTGCACCAGGATGCCCTTCCAAGAAACGGGTATCGCGAGGAAGAGCGTGTCGAGACGGGCGTCATCGAAGCCTTCGCCGACGAACCGGCCCGTGGCCAGCACGAGTCGCTCCTCGGTCTCCGGGATGGTTGTGAGCTGCTCGATGGCGGCGCGGCGGTCCTTGGTTCTCATGCCGCCCTGCAGGATGATCAGGTTGCGGGCCAAGCCGCGCAGCCGCTCCGCGAAGTACTCCAGGTGGTCCCGACGTTCGGTGAGCAGAATGGGTGAGCGCCCCTCCTCCAATGCTTGAACGACATCGTCGAGAACGAGCCGGTTGCGGCGCTCGTCCTGAGCGAGCTGGCGGTAGATCTCCTGGATGCCGGCACCGTCAGTGTCACCTGACAGCCGAAACTCCGTTTCCCGGACGATGAGCTTGTGGTCGAAGGAGCGCGTAGCAGCCTGGCTCTTGGCGTCGATGGTGAAACGGGCAGGCCCCAGCTGGAGCTGCAAGATCGGGTGATGCCCATCTCGTCGCCGCGGGGTCGCGGTCAGCCCGGCGACAAAGCGGGCTTTCACCTCGCGCATGATCCGATCGAACGACACCGCAGGAACGTGGTGGCACTCATCGACGATCACGTGGCCGTAGGTTGCCACGATGTCGTCCACCACGTCCTTGCGGGCAAGGCTCTGGATCATGGCAACATCCAACTTCCCGTTCGGTTTCCGCTTGCCGGCGCCGATCTGGCCTATCTCCTTGGGCTTCAGGTTGAGGAAGACCGATAGCTGGGCAATCCACTGCTCGAGGAGGTGAGTGCGATGAACGAGCACCAGCGTACTTCGTCCGCGACGCGCGACCAGATTTGCTCCCACGACGGTCTTGCCCGACCCTGGGGGGGCGACGAACACACCGATGTCGTGCTCGATCATGGCTCGGACAGCCTGGTCCTGGATGGGTGTCAGCTCTCCGTGAAAGGCGACGTCCAGATCGCTTCCATCCGTGCGGTTGTCTTCGATCGCAAGGGCAACACCAAGGTCGGCGAGTAGCTCCCCCAGGTCGGAGACGCATCCGCGTGGGAGGCCCACGTGCTGCGGGTGGTCCTCGGCGCAGCTGATGACGCGCGGCGTGAGCGCCGTTGACAGGCGCATCGCCTGCTTCTTGTGGAACTCGGGGTTCTGGAAAGCGGCGAGGCGTTTGATCTGGTTGATGAGGGGCGACGGCAGACCTGTCGTCTCCACGAACAGGAGCTGGGAGAAAACGGCCTGGACGTGATGCGGTAGAGGTCCCGTGATAGTCGGCCGGGGTTTCCTGCGCGACGGTGGTCGCGTCCAGGGGGTTGCAGAGTCCTCATCGCAGGAGGGCTCGCCCATTCGTACCCCGATGACCTGGCCCGTGTCCGCCGCCTCGCGGGTGAGTGTCTCAACCTCGGCCCGCGGCACCCGACGCACCGAGGCTAGAAAGGCCCATTGGTTGGGGAAGGGCGTCCACGTCTCATCGATGAACACCGAGTTGCCTTGCTGGCGTGGGCCGTCCTGGAACGGCAAGGCGATGAGGTTGCCGAAGCCGCCCCGAGGCATGGTGTCCTGGTTGGGGAAGAAGCGATCGTAGGAGGACATGGGAAGCTCGTGCCGCCTGGCCATGGTCTCGGTGATGAGAAAGCAACCCATCTTGCGGGCGGTGCTCGCAGGCACCGGAGCGTCGAAGAAGAACCAGACGTGTGCTCCGTTGCCAGACCGGGAGCGCTCGACCGCGAGGTGGACACCCTTTCTCCTGCATGTTTCGACGAAGGCGCTCACGTCCTCCCGCCACTGTGCCTTGTCGAAGTCCACGGCGAGAAGCCAACAAGTCTCATCCTCCAGCATCGGGTAGACCCCGACCACGTGGTGTCCTTTGAGATGATCGTGGACGGTCTTCTCGGTCACCGGGATGAACGCCTGGTTCGGACACTCGCCACACTTGACGCCACGTTTGTCGCACAAGCCGCGGACCCATTCGTTGCTGCATGCTGGAGAGTAGCCCTTCGTGCTCTTCTTGGTGTTGACCCAGCGCTTGGCATAGACGTCGGTCCTGCCACGGAAAAGCCCCATGAAGAGCGCGACCTTCTGT
>JBDRFG010000109.1:0-13159 GCA_043819135.1 Candidatus Eiseniibacteriota bacterium
TCCTCGCCGCCGCCCTTCTGCGCAGCCTCAAGCCGCTCGTCCAGCTCTCTGAACTTATCTTCTCTCGACATGGTCAGGCCCCTATGTCTCTGAAGGCGAACCGACCCTTCTCGTCCTGCACGATCCGTCCGATGTTGCCGGTGACGTCGTGGTCGAGGATGACGACCCAGTCCTCGGCAACGGCAGTTTCGAGCATTTGTCTTTTGCTCTCGATGACATCGAGCGGGAAGAGATCGATGCCCGCGATGTACGGCACGCGCACGTGGTGCCTGGTGGGAATGAGGTCCGCGGGGTACACGGCCTTCCCCGCGTCCGTGCGTACGTAGACCGCCATGTGCCCGGCAGTGTGCCCGCCCGTGCGCCCGACGCTGACGCCGTCGCCCAGGTCGTGCGAGTCCCCGACAAGGTCCAGCTGGCCTGCGCGCTCGATCGGCACGAAATCGTCCGGCCTGTATGCCGCCGAGCTTCTGGCGTCGGGGTGATTGGCCGCCTCCCACTCCGTCTCGTTCACTATGTAGCGCGCGCGAGGGAACGTGGTCACCGCACCGTCGCCGCCATCGCTCGTGGAACCCGCGGCGTGGTCGGCGTGAAGGTGCGTGAGCACCACGGTGTCGATGTCAGAGGGGGCGAGCCCCTCGTCCGCCAGTGCGGTGACGACCGTGACGGCGGGGTCGAACCCCCAGATCTTGAGGTCCCGCTCTGTGTGCCTGCTGCCGTATCCGACGTCAACCACGATGTTGCGCGAGCCCGTCCGAACGAGCAGCGGGGACAGCGTAAGGATGATGCGGTTGAACTCGTCGACGGGCGTCAGATTGCTCCAGATGACCTTGGGGACGCCGCCGAACATCGCGCCGCCGTCGTACGGGAAGCTCCCCGCGTCGAGGCTCACGAGTTCGGTATCGCCCAGTGTGGTCCGTACGTTGGCCATCGTCCCTCTCGAGTGTGGGGCCTGGCCCTTCAGTTCGTGCCCGTCGAGCGTCGGTCCCTCTACGTGAGGCCGGATCCGCTAGCCACGCCTTGCGGTGACGGCCTCGCGGATGTAGGCGGCGATCTCCCGGGTGTCGCTGCCCGGTCCGAAGAGCCTGTCGACGCCCATCTTCGCGAGCTCTTCCATATCCTCGGCGGGGATGATCCCGCCGCCGGTGATGACAACATCGTCCACGCCGGCCTCCCTGAGAAGCTCGAGGACCCGTGGGAACATCGTCATGTGCGCACCGGAGAGGATACTGAGCGCGACGACGTCAACGTCTTCCTGGACGGCGGCGTTGACGATCATCTCGGGCGTCTGGTGAAGACCCGTGTAGATGACCTCCATGCCCGCGTCCCTCAAGGCGCTGGCAACCACCTTGGCGCCCCTGTCGTGGCCATCGAGTCCGGGCTTCGCTACCAGAACACGGATTCGGTCTGCCATACGTCTTTCGTCTCCTCTACCATCGTCCCCTCTACCAGTAGATGGGCGGCTCGCGGTACTCGCCGAACACCTCCCTCAGAATTCCTATCATCTCGCCCTCGGTGGCGTAAACACGGCAGCACTCGACGAAGTGAGGCATCAGATTGTCGGTGCCCCCGGCCGCCGCTCGCAGGCCTGCCAGCGCCGTCTTCACCTTCGCGTCATCGCGATCGCGCCTGACGTCTCCGAGCACTCGTTTCTGCCGCTCCGCCACCTCCGGACCTATCCTGAGCAGGTCTATCTTGATCTCTTCGCCCTCGTCCACGTAGTCGTTCACACCGACGATGATGCGCTTCTTCTCCTCGATCTCGCGCTGATACCTGAACGCGGCCTTCGCTATGTCACGCTGGAAGAAGCCCTTCTCTATGGCCGGGATGACGCCGCCGAGTTTCTCGATCTGGTCGAAGTAGTCGCGACAACCCTTCTCCATCTTGTCCGTCAGCGCCTCGACGTAGTAGGAACCTCCGAGTGGATCGATGACGTTCGGGACGCCCGACTCGTGGGCGATGACCTGCTGAGTCCGGAGCGCGACGTGCACCGCCTCCTCCGACGGGAGCGCCAGCGTCTCGTCCATGGAGTTTGTGTGGAGACTCTGCGTGCCGCCCATCACGGCCGCCAGTCCCTCGAGCGCGGTTCGGACCACATTGTTGAACGGCTGCTGGGCCGTCAGACTGCACCCGGCGGTCTGCGTGTGGAATCGCATCAGCCACGAGCGCGGGTCCTTGGCGCCGTACTTCTCGCGCATGTCCGTTGCCCAGATGCGGCGGGCGGCGCGGAACTTCGCGACCTCCTCGAAGAAGTCCATGTGCGAGTTGAAGAAGTGCGAGAGCCTCGGCGCGAACGTGTCGACGTCCATGCCGGAGGCGATCCCGGCCTCGACGTAGGCGAAGCCGTCGGCCAGCGTGAACGCCAACTCCTGCAGCGCCGTCGAGCCCGCCTCGCGGATGTGATAGCCGGAAATGGAGATCGTGTTCCACTGCGGCACATGCTCGGCGCAGTAGGACATGATGTCGGTGATGATGCGCATCGAAGGCGCCGGCGGGAAGATCCACGTCTTTTGGGCGATGTACTCCTTGAGAAGGTCGTTCTGGATAGTCCCACGCAGGGCCTCGGACGGCACGCCCTGTTTCTCACCCACGCAGATATACATGGCGAGCAGGACGGCCGCGGGCGCATTGATGGTCATGCTGGTGCTGACCTTATCCAGCGGGATCCCGTCGAACAGGGTCTCCATGTCCCGGAGCGAGTCGATGGCGACGCCGCACACCCCGACCTCACCTTCGGAGCGCTCGTGGTCCGAGTCGTACCCCATGATGGTCGGGAGGTCGAACGCAACCGACAGCCCCGTCTGACCCTTCTCGAGCAGGAACTTGTTACGCCGGTTGGAGTCCTCGGGCGTGCCGAAACCGGAGAACTGCCTCATCGTCCACAGACGGCCCCGGTACATGTTGCTCCGCACTCCGCGCGTGTAGGGAAACTCGCCCGGAAAACCGAGGTCGCGCTCGTAGTCCAGGCCGGCGATGTCCTCGGGCGTGTACATGAGGTCGACCTCCTCGCCCGAGACGGAGGTGAAGAGAGCGTCGCGCTGTTTGACGGACGAGGACACCTTCTCCTCCCAGGACCTTCTTGCATCCTTCACCGACGCGCCCTTCTTCTCAGCGTCAGCCATTGCTTCCTCCGATGAGAGCGAGCACCTGCGCCCGCATCTGTCCCGATGTGAAGTGGCTGGTCGACATGGCGCCGGACGGGCAGGCGGCCCCGCAGGTGCCGCACCCCTTGCAAAGCGCCTCGTTGACCCTCGAGACCTTGTCCTTCTCGTCGTACGAGATAGCGCCGTACGGACAGACGCTCACGCATATCCGGCAGCCGGAGCAGCGGTCCTCGTCCACCACCGCTGAGATGGCCTCAATCCTCACCGTGCCGCGCGACATCGGTATGATCGCCGAGGAGGCCGCGGCCTTGGCCTGCGACACGGTGTCCGGAATGTCTTTGGGGCCCTGGCAGCACCCGGCAAGGAACACGCCGTCGGTCGCCGTGTCCACGGGCCGGAGCTTCGGGTGCGCCTCCATGAGGAAGCGGTCGGACGACTTCGAGAGCTTGAGTATCTTCGCTATCGAGTCGGTGTGCTCGCTGGCCGTCAGTCCGGCAGCCAGCACTACGAGGTCGGCCTCGACCTCCATCGCCTCACCGATCAGAGTGTCCTCTCCCCTGACGACGACGCGGTCCCCGCGCTTGTAGATCTCGGAGACGCTGCCACGTCTGTAGACAACGTTCTCGCCTCTGACGCGATCGTAGAACTCCTCGTAGCCCTTCCCGAACGCCCTGACGTCCATATAGAAGACAGTGATATTAGCGTCGGGCAGCTTCTCGCGTATCAGGTGCGCCTGCTTCGCCGTGAACATGCAGCAGACCCTGGAGCACCACTCGTTGCCTATCGACTGGTCGCGCGACCCCACGCACTTGATGAAGACGACGTCCTTGGGCTCCTTCGCGCCAAACTCGATCTTGCCCTCGGTCGGGCCCGACGCGGAACATATTCGCTCGAACTCGAGTCCGGTGATGACGTTGTCGTAGATCCCGTACCCGAGTTCGGGTTTGATGTTGGGATCGAACTCGTCGAAACCGGTCGCCACGATGATCGTGCCCACCTTGAGCTCGACCACCTCGTCTTCCATCGAGTAGTCGATGGCGTTCAGAGTGCAGACCTTCTCGCACACGCCGCACTTCCCGTCCTTCAGGAAGTACGTGCAGTGCTCGCGGTCGATGACCGGCTCGCTGGGTACGGCCTGCGGGAACGGCGTGTAGATGGCCTTGCGCTCGCCGTACCCCTCGTCGAACTCCGACGGGACCTTGGACGGGCACTTGGCTATGCAGTCGCCGCAGCTGTTGCACAGATGCCGGTCGACGCTCGTGGCCCTCTTCCGGACCTTGACAGTGAAGTTGCCGACGTACCCGGTGATGTCCTCGACCTCCGAGTAGACCATGAGGTTGATGTTCGGATGTCTTCCTACGTCGACCATCTTGGGCGTCAGGATGCAGGCCGAACAGTCGAGCGTCGGGAACGTCTTGTCGAGCTGCGCCATGTGCCCGCCGATCGACGGCTCCTTCTCGACCAGGTGCACCTTGTATCCGGCCTCGGCGATGTCGAACGCCGCCTGTATGCCTGCTATGCCCGCGCCTATGACAAGGGCCTCGGGCGTCACCTCGATCTCACGCTCTGTAAGATCCTCGAGGTAGGCCGCCCTCGCCACGGCGGACCGCACGAGGTCGATCGCCTTCTCGGTGGCATCCCCCTTGTCGTCGTGAATCCACGAGCAGTGCTCGCGTATGTTTGCCATGTCGAACATGTAGGGATTCAGGCCGACTGAAGCCACGGCTGCGCGGAACGTCGGCTCGTGCATTCTCGGCGAGCACGCGGCGACGACAACGCCCGTGAGGCCGTGCTCCTCGATGTCCGCGCAGATGAGACTCTGCCCGGGGTCGGAGCACATGTAGGGATAGGTCTTGGCTATCGCGACACCAGGGAGTTTTGCGGTCGCCTCGGCCACCTTCTCGACATCGACGGTGTGCGCGATGTTGATGCCGCAGTGGCAGATGTAGACGCCGAGTCTGGTCTCGCGCATTGTGCTCTTCTCGGCCACGCGTTTCCTCCGGTTCGTGCCCTGTCCGGCCTGCGCTTAGGCGCGCGCCTCCGCTATCTTCTCCTTGAGCGCCGGGACGATCTTGAACAGGTCTCCGACGATGCCGTAGTCGGCCTTTGAGAAGATGGGGGCCTTGGGGTCCTTGTTGATGGCGACGATGGTCTCGGCCGCCTTCATTCCGCTCATGTGTTGGAACTGCCCGCTGATACCGACCGCGATGTACAGCTTCGGCTTGACGGTCTTGCCGGAGGACCCGACCTGCCGGTCCTTCGGAAGCCACCCGGCGTCGACAACGGGCCGCGAGCAGCCGACAACCCCGCCAAGAAGCTCCGCGAGCTCTTCGACGAGCGCCAGATTCTCTTCTTCCTTTATGCCGCGACCGACCGCGATGATGACGTCGGACTTCGTGATGTCGACGTCCCCGACGGCGGCCTCCACGTACTCCACGAAGCGGCGGATCGCCGGCTCGTCGGGCACGGTCACGTCGGGCTCGGACACGCTGCCGCTCCGCGTTCCGTCCTCTACCGGGAACGCAGCGGCGCGCACGGTCACGAGGGCGGTCGTCGCGTCGCAGAAACTCACGCGCTCGTCGATCTTTCCCTCGTAGATCTGCCTGGTTACGGAGACCACGCCTCCGTCCACGGCGATGCCGATGCAGTCGCTCGCGAGCGGAGACCTGAGAGCGACGGCCAGACTCGGCGCCAGGTCGACACCGAAGGCCGTGTTGCCGATCATGACCAGCGAGGGCCCGCGCGACTTCACGATTTCTGCGACGACCGGCTGGTAGACGGCCGAGTTGAAGCTGATGAGGTTGCCGTGATCGACGACGAGCACCTCGTCGGCGTAGCTCTTGAGCCTGCTCGCCATGTCCCCCACGCCCGCTCCGAGAAGCAGCGCGGTCACCGTCCCACCCGACGACTCGGCCAGCGCTCCGGCCTTGCCCAGCATCTCGAAGGTGACGTCCCTGAGCTCGCCGCCCCTGTGTTCCGCAAGAACAAGAATTTCGTTCATCTAGGCGAACCCTTTCTCCTTCAGAATGTCGGCGAGTTTCCCCGACGCTTCGGACGGCGTGCCTTCAAGTATCTCGGCGCCGGCGCCCGCCGGTGGGAATGTCAGTTCCTCGAGCGTGGTCCCCGACCCGGCCTCCCCGACGGAGGATGCGTCCAGTCCGAGGTCGCCCGCGCTCTTCAGCTCTATCTCGCGCTTCGACGCCTTCGCGATGCCCATGATGGACGCGTAGCGCGGCTCGTTGATACCGGTCTGGATGCCCAGCACGCACGGCAGCTTGATGACGAGCTTCTCGACGAGCCCGCCCTCGAGTTCGCGTCCGACGGTCACCTCACCGTCACCGACCTCGACCTCGGTGACGTACGTCGCGTGCGGAATACCCAGAAGCTCTGCGAGCGCAACGCCGACCTGTGAGGCGCCGTCGTCCGAGGCCATGCACCCGGTGAGAACCAGGTCGTACTGCAGGCGCTTGATGGCCGCCGCCAGCGCCGTCGCGGTAGCTATCGCGTCGCCCCCGTCGAACGCCGGGTCGGCGACACGGACCGCGGTCGCCGCGCCCTTGGCCATGCTCATCCGGAGAACCTCCTCCGACGACTCGTGGCCGAGGGTCATGACGGTGATGTCACCGTCGTGCTTCTCAGTGATGAGAAGCGCCTCCTCGAGGGCGTAGTTGTCCGACTCGTTGATCTGAAGAGCCAGGCCCTCCTCGACGATGCCCTTGCCGCCGGCGGCGATCCTAAGATCGGCCTCGGCCGTCTCTGGCACCTGCTTCACACAGACGACTATGTTCATGTGTTCCCTGTTCCTCCGGAGTCGCGGTTGCGTGCGCGACCCAGCAAGAGGACGCGCCACTGCTCCCGGCCTAGAGCGCCATCGCGGCGAGTTCGGCCAGATCTATTATTTCGATCTTTCCCTCGTTCCCGCTGGTCTTCACGGCGTCCTCGAGCGTCAAAAGGCAGAACGGACACGCCGTCACGAGGTAGTCGGCGCCCAGCGCCACCGCATCCTTGACGCGCGTCTCCGCCAGTCTCTCGCCCCGCTCCTCGGTCGCCTCCACCCACATCCGGCCGCCCCCGCCCTCGCAGCACAGCGCGCGCTCGCGCGAGCGGTCCATCTCGACGAACTCGACGCCGGGGATCCGCTCGAGCACCTCTCGCGGCTCGTCGTAGATGTCGTTGTGCTTGCCCAGGAAGCAGGCGTCGTGGAACGTCACCTTCTTCTCTACGCTTCCTGTGAACGTGAGCTTCCCGTCCTTCAGGAGCGTGGCGAGTAGCTGCGAGTAGTGGACCACGTCGCTCGGAAGCTCACCGTACTCGTTCTTGAATGTGTTCATGCAGTGAGGGGACCCGGTGACGATGGCGCCGATCTCGTGACCGTCGAACGTCTCACGGTTCCCGTCGACCAGCATCTCAAAGAGCCCCTCTTCGCCCATCCGCTTGATCTCGTTGCCGCAGCACGATTCATTGGTCCCGAGCGTTGAGTACTCGAGTCCGGCGGCGGCGAAGAGCGCTACCAGCGACTGCGCTATCGACTGCGCTCTCGGATCGTATGCGGGCGTGCAGCCGACGTAAAAGAGAAGCGGGATGGCCTCGCCGTCTGCCGCGACCGGAACGGAAAGCTCGGCGGCCCATTCGGTTCTCTTGTCACGAATGCGGCCCCACGGATTGCCGTGCTTGAACGTGCTCTCCAGAGCGTCGCGGATTGTCGGCTCTATCTTGCCCTTCTCGATGGCCGCAGACCGGAGGCCGATCAGCAGTTCCATCGGCTTGACGCCCTTAGGACATCGCTCGGTGCAATTCGAGCACGTCGTGCAGTTCCAGGCCTCGGGACGCCCCTTGGCGTCCTTCGGGCCCGTGCCGGTCATACCGTCGTAAACGACCCTCCGCACGTTTAGATACGTGCGAGCCGAGACGGGGCAGCCTGCCGTGCAGCGTCCACACTGGATGCATCCCAGGAGCTCGTACTTCTCTTGAAGCGAGACTCGCATGCGAGTGCCTTCTCCCGTCGTGTTCCGCCGGCCGGCGTACGAAAGCCTGCCCCGGCGGTTGGAGCCGTCCTCCGATTACCTCAGAGCGTCGCGGGCAATGACTATCTTCTGGATCTGGCTTGTGCCCTCGTAGATCTCGACGATCTTCGCGTCGCGGTACATCCGCTCGACCGGGTACTCCTTCGAGTAGCCGTTGCCGCCGTGGATCTGGACCGCCATTCTGGTCACGGCGACCACCGTCTCGGCAGCGAAGTACTTCGCTATCGCCGCCTCGCGCGTGAACCGCGTGGCGCCCGCGTCCTTCATCGAGCCCGCGCGGTAGACCAGAAGCCTCGCGGCGTCCGTCTGCGCCGACATCTGGGCGATCATGTCCTGGATCATTTCAAACTCAGCGATGGGCTTCCCGAACTGGACGCGCTCCTTGGCGTACTTGATCGAGGCGTCGAGTGCTCCCTGCGAGATGCCGACGCCCTGCGCGCCGATGTCGATCCGGGAGACGTCGAGCGTGTGCATGACGATCTTGAAACCGCCGCCCAGCTCGCCGAGGAGGTTCTCCTTCGGGACGATGCACTCGTCCATGATGAGCTCGCAGTTGCCGGTCGCGCGGATGCCCATGAGGTTCTCGTGCTTGCCGACGCTGAAGCCGTCGAAGTCCTTCTCGACGACGAACGCGCTCATCCCCTTGTGGCGCTGCTCGGGGTCGGTGTAAGCGAACACGACGAACGTCCCTGCGTCGGTCCCGTTCGTGATCCACGCCTTGGTCCCGTTCAGAACGTAGTGGTCGCCCTTGTCGACGGCGGTCGTCTCCATCGAGGCCGGGTCGGACCCGGCGTTCGGCTCGGTGATGCCGAAGGCGCCGAACTTCTTGCCCGAGCAGAGATCGGGCAGGTACTTCTTGCGCAGCTCTTCGGTCCCGAAGTGATAGATGGGATAGGCGCACAGTGAGTTATTGACCGCCGTTATGACGCCGTGCGAGGCGCAGACGCGCGAGATCTCCTCGCAGATGATGGCGAGGGTCGTGAAGTCCAGGCCCGCCCCGCCGTACTTCTCGGGAATGACGACGCCCATCAGTCCGAGCCCGGCCATCTTCTTGAGAGTGGCCGTCGGAAACTCGCGGCTCTCGTCGATCTCCGCCGCGATGGGCTCCAGTTCCTTCTCGGCGAATTCGCGCACCATGTCTCGGACCATCTTCTGGTCCTGGGTGAGTGCGAAGTCCATGCAGTCCGCTCCCTTCTGAAACCTGCTCTTCGGATTCCCTAGGACGTTCCTCCGTCCATTCCGTCTATAACTTCCGTGGCAACCTGATAGGGGGACCTGTACCCCCCGGTCACATCTTCTATCATCGCGTCGAGTCCGGACTCGCCACCCAGCCGCTCGTAGAGCTTCCGCTCGAGCCTGCTGACGATGATGCCCCGAACCTGCGACTTGAAGTGGTCGCGCCTTCGCTTCTGAAGCAGCCCGCCGTCGAGCAGGAACTGCCTGTGCTTCTCTATCGTCCCGGCAACCTCCGCTATTCCCTCACCGGTAGACGCCACGGTCTTGAGAACCGGAGGATGCCAGCCGTTCGGGTCGTCTTTGAGGGTCAGCATCGAGCTGATCTCGGCCTCCGTCATGTCGGCGCCGTCGCGGTCGGCCTTGTTGACGATGAAGATCTCGCCGATCTCCATCAGTCCCGCCTTCATCGCCTGGATGCTGTCGCCGGACTCCGGAACCAGGACGATGACCGTGGTATCCGCGGCCTCGGCGATGTCGAGTTCAGACTGCCCGACACCGACGGTCTCGAAGATGACGTAGTCCAGCCCGGCCGCGTCCATGGCGGCCGCGACGCTCGGCGCCGCGCGGGACAGACCTCCCAGTCCGCCGCGGGTCGCCATGCTGCGGATGAAGACGCCCTCGCGGGTGCCCAGCCCCTGCATCCGAATGCGGTCGCCCAGGAGCGCGCCGCCCGTGAAGGGGCTCGTCGGATCGACCGCGATGATCCCGACCGTGTGTCCCGCATCCAGAAGGTGCTCGGTCAGACCGTCGACCAGGGTGCTCTTCCCCGCGCCGGGCGGTCCGGAGATCCCTATCCGGTAGGACCTGCCGCTGTCCGGATATATGACATTCAGGAGCTCGAGGCCGCACGCGTCCTCGTTCTCGATCCAGGAGATGGCCCGCGCCAGCGCGAGCGCCTCGCCCTTCTTCAATCTCTCGATCAGTTCCGGAACGCCTGCGCTCCTCACTACTCCTCCATGCTGCCGCCGGTGGCTTAGTACTCTATGCCCTCTCGCGCCTCCACTCCGGCGTCGTAGTGGTGTCTGATGTTCAGTACTTCGCTGACAAGATCGGCGGCCCTGACTACGTCGGGATGAGCGGAGCGGCCCGTCAGGATGAGTTCGACGTGCGCGGGTCTCGTCTCGATAAGAGAGAGAATGTCATCGAGGCTTATCAGTCCGAAGTCAAGCGCGACGTTGGCCTCATCGAGGATGACGATGTCGTAGTCGCCGCTCTCGACGGCCGCCCGCGCCTTCGCGAGACCCTGGGCGGCCAGCTCGATGTCGACCTGCGCCGGGTTCTTCTTGTCGACGAACTCGTCGCGGCCCGACTGCTCGATCGTGAAGCCCGGTAGCTTCTCTGCCGAAGTCAGCTCGCCGTAGTTCGAGCTGCCCTTCATGAACTGCAGCATGTATACGGAGAGGCCGTGGCCGACGGCCCGGATAGCCAGCCCGAGCGCGGCGGTCGTCTTGCCCTTCCCGTCACCGGTGTAGACCTGCACGGTGCCACGCCTCTCGGGCACTGGCTCCTCCGTGGATTCAGGATATGCCATCGGTACGTAACCCGACGGTTCGACGCGTAGCCTCGAAACTCGAATTGTGGGGGCGTAGGCGCCCACACAGGCTGGAACTGGCAAATCCGGCAAATGCTAGCATGTAGGGACCCGTAGCGTCAAGAACGGTCCAGTGAGCGCGTCCCGGCCCCGGCCGTGCGCGCACCTCGATCACCCCCACGAGCGGCGGGCTCAGGAACCGCCGAGGGGTACCGACCAAGCTGACCGAGCGATCAATCGAGACCCGCCCGGGAGAGACAGGAGCGCGTGATTTCGCTTCGAAACGCTCTCGATGACTCAATCTGAACTCGTTACGATGCCCCGTGTTTTCGGCAGGTATTTGGTCCGTCGTCCTGTTTGGTGAGCGGCAGCCTAGAATGAAGAGGTGGAGGAGTGAGGCACCTGCTAATCGTGTTGCTGGTGTTGTCCGTCGCCGTGTCCGCCGGCGCGAGGAGCATCGCGGGCGGCTGGTGCCTGAAGGGAGACATCTGGGGCGAGCCGCCGCACGGAGTTTGCGGATCCATCGATATCCGGGTGACGCCGGTCGAGGTATCGACGTGGGGCGCTATCAAGGCCATGTATGACTAGCACGGCACGAGCAGTATAACATAGCAGAAGGCCCCGGTCGCGATGACCGGGGCCTTCTCTATGTACTGGTGGAGGCGGCGGGAATCGAACCCGCGTCCGAAAGTGGTTCCGCGCGGACATCTACATGCATAGCCCGATGTCTAGATCTCGCTCCCCGGGTCTCCGACGGGCGGGATACCCAGGATGCCAGCCGCCGTGTTCACTTCGCTTCCTCCCCCAGCGGTCAAGTTCGGAAGCTAGCCCGTGTAAGCGACGCCCCATCCCGGCACCACGAGCCAAACCGGGCGGGACGCGTCAGTTCTAACTAGTGGAACTAGTTAGCAGACGTATGCCGGTGTGTAGTCGGCAGTTGAAAAGTCCCCGTTTGTTTTACGAGCCAACGGGACCTCGACATGCCATCCGCGTTTCTCTCACCCCCGTCGAAACCGGATCGCCCCCATACAGAGTTGTCAATGAGCCGTGCGCATCAGCGCACACGCTTCAATCTACCGAGAAAACGACACGCTGTCAAGCGGGCGGCACTCGCGCCCCGACCATGGACCCGCTATTTCCCCCCCGTCGAGACCATCTTGAAGACCTCGTAGGAGCGTCCCTCGTGAAGAATGGGCTTCTCGAAGGCCTCACGCAGGGCGTCCGGGTCCGTCTGCGTCGGGTCGTACTCGATGAGCGCCGTGTGGGTACGCGAGTAGGCGACGAAGCTGACGACGCCGGGCACGGCCTGGATCTGCTGCGAGAACGCCATCGCGGTCCCGCGACATTTGAGCCCCGAGACCTCGAATTCGACCGTCGACACCGTGGCCGGACGGTCGCCTTCCTCTACGAACGTGACGTCCGCCGTGGGAACGCGATACGCGTTCGTGGTCGCGAATGCCAGGAGCACGACGAGAGCTATGGCAAGCGGGATGATGGCTGACTTCTTCATGTCGGTTCCTTCCCCCGATCTACTTTCCGAACCAGGAGAGCTCAAGCGCGCCGTCCACCGGGCACTCCTCGATGCACTCGAGGCAGTTCGTGCAGTCCCTCGCCGTCACCTCGTCGACCTGCGACACGGGGATCGCGTGAGGGCACGCCCTGTCGCAGGCCCCGCAGTTCGTGCACGTCTTCTTGTTGCGACGGACCCGGAGCGCTCCCGCCCGGGACAGCGGGTCCATGGCGGCTCCCATCGGACAGAGGTAGCGGCACCAGAGGAACGGAACGAAGAGCGCCGCGCCGAGAACACCGACGACGATGAGGAAGCTCAGTGCGGCCGTCCCGTGCCCTCCCCAGGTGAACAGGATGTAAAAGGGATCGAACGCCCTGAAGCCGAGGTCGAACTTCCATACCGTGACCGTCAGCACCGGAACGGCGACGAGGACGACGTAACGCAGGTTCTTGAGCACACGGTCCGCGCGAGTTGGAAGGCGGAAGCGTCTGCGGAAGATCTTCCCGCCCAGCCGGCCCAGCCACTCCTGGACGGTCCCCAGCGGACAGACCCAACCGCAGAACGACTTCTTCGACAGGAGCGTCAGCACGAGCACCGACACCAGCAGCGCGACGTTCAGCTCCGTCAGTGCGCACGCGTAGGACTTGTAGCGCACGAGCGGATAGAGGGCGACGAGCCCTCCGAACGGGCAATAGAACTCGCACGTGTTGGGCGTGTGGCCCGCAAGCCCCCTGATGAACAGCGCCACCACGCCCGC
>JBDRFG010000110.1:0-2077 GCA_043819135.1 Candidatus Eiseniibacteriota bacterium
CCGCCATGCGCCAGAATCCGGAAATCAAGTCAGGACACAGGCTTCTCGCTCCAGACATCGCCATGAGAACGGCCCACACATGCCCGTTCAACGGCGTACTTTACCTATTGACGGAACGAGGCCTCATAAGAGTTAGGTGGCTCCCGACGCTCATCTGGGAATGACAATCACGAAGACACTGAGACCGTCATGCCGCCTCGATAAGTCGTTCTCCAACTCCGCCGGATTATCCAAGTGCTTCTTCGGATCGTACACTAGGCAGACGAGTTCCTTGCAGTCTGGATGCGCCTTGTAGCGCTCGATGTCTACGATGAGCTGCTCGCCTATCTGCTTGTCCCTAAGCTTGGGACCCGCCATCTTAGTCTCGACGACGATGCCCGGCTCCTTCACCAAGAAATCCGTTCGTGACGATGCTCCGGCACGGGACGGCGCGGGATCCTCGGTGCGAACATCGTCGAAGTGAGTTCTGAGGAGCGCCCGCAGCAGGTCCTGAACGTCGTACTCATCATTCAGCACGAAGGGCGCGCGCCCAGCATGACGTCGCTCCAATTCGCGGGCCACAACGTGAAACCGTCTGACAAGGCGACGTACATTGTCAGAGGGAGTGGGTGCCGGAGCTACGGACGGCGCCTTCGCCCTTTCCTCCGCCGTAGTGAGTTTGCCCACCCACGGAAGTTGCTCCAGCCTGGATACTATCGCCTCCTGCAGTGCGGGGACGCCGTGGCTCTCAATCGAGATAGGACGGACGGTGAACGCGAACGTCTTATCCATGGTGAGCTCGATGAGGGCCTCCTCTTCCTGAGTGATCATCCCGCGTACGTTTCTACGTGCGTGAAGCGTCGCGTAGAGCCACGTCACGCTGTCCATGTGACTTACAGAGCACGACCATCCTCGGGCGCGGCATCCGTCGATAATCGCGTCCACCGCCTGACGCAATCCCACTCCCTTTGCCTGGTGCGACTGCTCGGTCTTCTTGGCCGCATCTCGCTCTGCGGCGCGCTTCCTTATGCACTCAGGATCATGGACGTGGCAGTACCCCGATGGCCCCGCATCGAGCTTGCATGGGCTGCCAGCAGAGGTCTTGGCCTTGCACTTCGTCACTAGCGTCCTTTCGTGAAGCGTCACGCTATGTTGGGTCGGGAGCCACCTAACGAACCGCGTATCAGCCGCGAGCGTTAAGGCTGGCGCGGCGGGTGCGTCGCGGGCGTCAGCCCGCGGTGCAGTCGGCGTGACAGCCAAGCTCGTCGGCTGCATACGCTAGTTAGGGCGCACCCCAACGGAACAACTCGCTCGGTGCGATCTCCACGTAGTAGGCCTCGGTGCCCAAGAGCGGTGCCGTACACCGCAGGTAGTCCTTGGCCATGAGACCGCTGCCAACAGTGATTTCAAACCGGACGATTCTGTCCAGCTGCTCCCCGAGATCAGACTGGTCGTCAGGAGTTGAATACCCAGTGTGACTGAAGAACTCGGCACAGTAGCCGTGGAAGCCCGCCGTAGGTCTACCGGTATCCGGGTTGATGCCCAATATCGACCGTGCTTCACGCAGTAGGAACTCACACCACGTTCTGCGTTCCGAGTCACTCTTCTCTTCGCGCGTGAGACCATCGATGCGGAAGGTGATTCGGTTGGAGTCCCCGTCATATCTACCGAACACTGGGCTGCTCCCCCGGCCGGTGAAGGTCTCGAGCTGCGTGTTCATGTACTCCTGTGCACGATAGATGCCCCAATCCAACATGGATACGCTGGCATCCATGAGGCGGCTGACGGTGGGCGTCGGCTCGGCAAGGGGCGAACTGAACATGAGCGTGAGTGCTGCCAGGCTCAGCACCACCGTACCGAAGTATCGGGTTCCGGACCTCATTGCACTAGTTCTCCCTTCATGTGGCAGTGCTCGATGGGGTGCGCCCTAACGGACCGCGTATCACCCGCGAGCGTGAAGGGTGGCGCGGGGTGTGCCGGAGCGAAGCGACCCCCTTGCAGACCCCGTGACACCCAAGCTCGACGGGTGCATACGCTAGTTAGGCTGCGCCGCGCTCCTTGTCGAACGCCAGTATGAGCGCGATGGCGATTAGGGCCA
>JBDRFG010000111.1:0-6308 GCA_043819135.1 Candidatus Eiseniibacteriota bacterium
GCGTCCATCGGGACGATCCGTTTGGCGGCCGCGAGCAGCAGCGCGACGGCGACCTCGGCCACCTGAAGCGCGTTGTGGTGAAGGTTGTGGACGGAGGCGCGGGGGAACTCGCGCATGAGAGACCGTGTCCTGTCGGGAACGCCGGACCACGGGATGATCACTGCCCTGAGATCCGCGTTCTCCGCGACCATCTCCCGCGCAGGCACCCCGGCCACGAGGATCTCGCACGACGACGCCCCCGGCTGCTCGTCGCCCGTGGTCACCCGGACCGAGGGCTCGACCAACGACAGCAGCTCGTCCAGTCTCTCCGGCTTCTCCACGATGTGCACGCGCAGCTCGGGCATCAGATACCTCCAGCGGTCGGATCGACCATCGGGACGTCGGCGGACCTGACGAGTTCTTCCGAGTGCCTGAGAGCGACGATCCGCCTGGTCCACAGGTAGGCGACCGCACCGGCGACGACGTTAGAGATGAGCCCCGCTCCGAAAACGCCGCGCAACTCGAGAAGACGGGAGCCGAGCATCGCGAGCGGGACGTAGAGCACGAATATCTGCACGAGCATCAGGACGGCCGCGTCGACGGGCTTCCTGAGAACGCTCAGTGCGCCGGTCGAGAGGTAGAGAACTCCTCGCATCCCGTAGGCGGCCGGGACGATGAGCAGATAGAGAGAGGTCGTCGCGATCACGTCGGGCGAATCGTTGAAGACCGCGGCGATGTGCCTACCGGTCAGCGCGAGGATCAGCCACACAAGCAGACCCCACGCAACCGAGAACCCGCCGCTGATGGCCACGCCGCGTCTCAGCCTGTCGTGGCGGCGCGCCCCCCAGTTCTGCCCTACGAACGGCGCCACCACGCTGCGCAGCGCCATGACCGGGGTGAGCGCGAAGGTCTCTATCCGCGTCGCGACGCCGAATCCGGCGACGGCGGCCGCGCCGTAGCCCGAGACTATTCTGGTGATCACCCCTATGCCCACGGGTATCAGTATGTTCGTGAGCGCGCTGGGGAGCCCGACATGCAGGATATCCTTCCACGAGTCCCACAGCGCCCGGAGGCCCGGGAACGAACGCGTCAGCATCCGCTCGCGACGCGAGAGGATCAGAAGCGCCAGAGTGAACGTGATCGAACGGCCGATGACGGTGGCCAGCGCCGCGCCCGCCAGCTCGAGTCTCGGGAAGGGCCCTATCCCGAAGATGAACAGCGGGTCGAGCACGCCGTTGACGCACGCCGCCGTGATCATTATGAGGCCGGGCGTCCTGGTGTCGCCCGTGGCGCGGATCGCGTCGTTACCCACCATCGGCATAACCACGAAGATCATGCCCGGATACCAGACCAGCATGTAGGACCTGATGAGCGGCATGACCTCGTCCGTGGCGCCCATCAGCCGGAAGACGGGATCGATGGTGAAGAGCCCCACCACGATGAGGAAGGCGACTATCAGGAACGCGAGCGCGAGGCTGTCGGTCGTCAGACGCCTGACCCGTCCCCAGTCGCCCTCGCCTATCGCCCGCGAGATGACCGCCGACGCCCCCATTCCCAGCCCGAGCGACATCCCTTGAATGACGAACACCACCGGGAACGTGAAGCTCATCGCCGCGAGCTCCTGAGTTCCGAGGCGGCCGACGAAGAAGGTGTCCACCAGGTGAAACAGGTGGATGCCGACCATCCCCAGTATCATGGGCGCGGTCAGGCGCGCCAGCAGCGGTGCGACGGGCCCCTCTGTCAGCTGTGCCTTTCCGGCGTTGCGCAGAAGTCTCCTCCCGGTAGCAGGTCACGTCCGGCCAGGTCCGGTCAGGTCCGGTCAAGTCAGGTCCGATGCGCCCGGTCTACCTCCCCTCGTAGATCGCCACAGCCTCCGGCAGGTGATATCGGATGTCGTCGATGCGCGTTGAGTGCGACGGGTGCGTGGACAGAAGCTCCGGGGGCTCGCCCTCGCTCTGGGACGCCATCCGCCGCCAGAACTGGAGCGCCTCTCTCGGGTCGTAGCCGGCCTTCGCCATGAGGATCAGCCCGATCCGGTCCGCCTCGGACTCGTGCTGTCGGCTGTACGGAAGCAGAACGGCGACCTGCGACCCGATGCCGTAGGCCAGCATCGCGAGGTCCCTCGTCTGTGCCGGCTTCTGCTCGATCGCCTTCGAGAGGGCCATACCGCCCAGCTCCGCGAGCAGGAGCTGGCTCATGCGCTCGCCGCCGTGGTTCGCGATCGCGTGCGCGACCTCGTGCGCCACGACGACCGAGAGTCCCGCCTTGGTCTTTGAGACCGGAAGGAGTCCCGTGAAGACGACGATCTTCCCTCCGGGCATGCAGAAGGCGTTCGCCGCATCGTCCTCGATGAGCGTGAACTCCCAGCTGTACTGCGAGAGTTCGTAGTCCATGCCGTTCTCGCGCATGAACGCGGAGGTCGCGAGGGAGACCCGCCCGCCGACCTCGTTGACCATGTTTCTCGCCTCGGCATCGCCGGAGACCGTCGACTCGGCGATAAACTCCGCGTAATTCTGCGCCGCCATGCCGATGAGCTCCGGCTGCGAGACCAGGGACAGCTGCCGCCGTCCCGTGATCGGGACGATCGCACACCCCGCGACCAGCGCAAGCGCAATGGCCGCACAGACCACGCGTGTCGGCCCTCCTGTTCGTGTCACCGGTAACTCCTTTCCACGGTCAATCCGTATCGCTGGTGTCTTCTGAGGAAACGCCGGGGGGCAGGTCGTCATCATCCCCGAAGCCCACGCTGCCTGCGTCGCCACCCGCTGCTCCAGAACCGATCTGGAACCCGCACGCGGCCAGCTGCTCCAGCAACCGCTCCGGCGAGCCCAGCCACTGTCCCCACTTCCGTCCCATGTGCTCGGTCCAGCTGTAGTCGTCGAAGGTGAACGTCTCCTCCCGGTCCCCCTGGAGCGGCACCATGTAGTCCGCTTTCCGGTAGTAGTCCTGAGACAGATACCCCTCGTCCATCACGTTCATCGCCCTCTCGATTTCCTCGTCACTGAAATCTCTGTATCGGTCCTCGTGGAGATGGGTCTCGAGGGGATAGCGCGGCCGCGGAGGAGGGTCCTCGGCCGGATAGCCCATCGCGAGTTCGACCAGCGGGAACACCCGAGGCGGGAGCGCGTAGTCGTTGATGACCTTACCAGCCTTGTATGGAGTCCCACCCAGGAAGCAGCTGCCCAGCCCAAGGCTCTCCGCGGCCATCACCATGTTCTCCGCCATGTAGCACGCGTCCTGGATGCCGAACAGGAGCAACGAGAGGTCGTTGGTCCTGGTCTTCCACCCGCGCCTGGCCATTACGAGTTCCAGCCTGTGCGCGTCGACGCAGATGGTGAATAGGAGCGGCGCCCGGAACGAGACGTTGTCGCGGTCGCGGGTGAGCAGAACGCTCCCGAGCTGGGCCGCGAAGGGAGCCTGCCGGCCGGCCCGGACGATCGCCTGGACGACCTCGTTTGTCGGCTCCCGGTCCGTGTAACTGCGGATAGACTTCCGCGACATCATCTGGTCTATGGCGACGTTCGGTTCCATGTTCCTCCCTGGGCCTGGCGTCTCCACTCCAGCCCGGCGTTGGCGGGGTCGTCGTTGCGTACGGGATGGTCCCGTGTGGTGGCACCGACGGCGTCCGCAAGCTCCGCGAGCACGGCGTCTCTGGTCAAGGGGTCCTCCACTCGCGGAAGCGCGCTAGAAGTGCGCCGACAGGCCGAATCGCACGCCGTCCGAATCGAACTCGGGGGATCTGGTCGTGGTGATGACACTGCGGTAGTAGTCGGGATCGTCCGAGTGGACGCGCTGCTCGAGCCTCTCCTCGAACGTGTAGATGCCCGACACCGCGTACTCGGCGTGCAGCGAGAACATGTCGTTGATGAACCACTCCACTCCGGCGAACGCCTGAAGCCCGACCTGCCATCTGTCGGTGTCTGCCGTGAAGTAGATGAACTCCAGACCGTCGGTGTGCGAGTAGTAGTCGACGATCTCGCTGTGAACGTCGACGTACGTCACCTTCGGGCCGGCGCCCCAGAAGAACCGCAGAGGACCGCCTCGCTGGTAGAACTGCATCTGCACCTTCAGCGTCGCCGTGTGATTCCAGCCAGACGTCTCCGCCGCACCGGTCTGCTCTCCACCCTGGTACTCGACATCCATGTCCTTGAGGTCGAGATCGAGGAAGAGCCCACCCGCCACGCGGATCGCGCGGGTGTCGGTCAGGAATCTCTGATAGGAGAACATCTGCCCCTGGAACTCCGAGAGCGACAGGAAACTCTCCACGGAGAACTGAAGCGCCTGCGTCCCCGCGAGCCCGCCCGTCTCCGAAAGCCCATCAGGATCCGGCGCGCGCGAGTCGTCCGTAAGGCCGGCCGCCGGAACGGACAGGAGTGCCGCGGCGGTGAGAAGAACGAACAGTGCCCTCATCTCTCTGCTCCTCTCTAGTCGTGTCGCAGCGCCTGGACTGGGTCCACGCGGGCCGCGCGCGAGGCCGGGTAGAGCCCGGCAAGCAGGCTCACGCCGACTGCGAACACCATGGCGCCCGCTATCAGCCAGAGCGGCATGTAGAACAGGTCCACCTCGGGCACGCCCTGAGGGCGCAGGTAGTGGTTGGCCACCGCGTTGGCTATCCTCGTCACCACCCAGCCGAGCGCGAGCCCGAAGACGCCTCCGAAGAAACCGATCGTCGCCGCCTCCGAGAAGAATATCCACCGGATGTCCCTCTCGCTTCCGCCTATCGCCTTCATCACACCTATCTCACGCGTGCGCTCCAGTATCGACGTCACCATCGTGTTGATGATCCCGAGCGCGGCGACGATGAGAGCGATGGTGCCGACGGCGCCCAGGAGCGCGTCCATGATGAGGAAGCTCTGCTTGATCTCGTCGAGTTCGTCGACAAGGGCGAGGACGCCGAAGCCCATCTCCTCGACGGACGCCCTCACGGTCGAGATGTCGTTGATTCCCGTCGTGCGCACGTAGACGGACCCGTAGCCCTCCGCCTCGCCGGAGCTGTCCAGAAGATCCCACACATCGGAGAAGCCGAGCCTCGGCATGGAAGCGCCGATGTCGATGGGAACGGTGACCCCTCCGCGCAACCGTGCCGCACCAAAGCCCCTGCCCCTCCCGCGCACCCCCACCACCTTCAGACGGACGACATCCTCCTTGAGGGGAAGCCGTGTCGGAGGAGTGAAGCTCCGCATGAAGGACCTGGCGGCGCTCTGCAGGTCGAGCGTCGAACTGACGATCTCGATCTCACGCCCGATGATGGAGTCGACGGAGATGGCCACGAGCTCGACGGCGTCCGGTTCGCCGGGGCGGGTATCGACGGGCTCACCCTCCAGCCGGAATCCGAGTTCGCCCAACAGGCGCACGGTGAGCACGACGGCCGAGTCGGCGTCGCCCTCGTAGAAGCTCCCGTACTCGAGTTCGCTGAAGGGCTTGAACTGTCCCATCGCCGCCGGGACGGCCTGGAGGTTCGTCCTGGCTTCCTTCCCCATCATACGCACCGTGACCGGGAAGCGGATTTCGGGGTACGCGAGCTCGACCGCGGGCAGCGCCCGGATGGCCTCGACGGCCGAGTCGGTCAGCGCCTTCACGTGCTCCGGTGGCTCCAGATTGCCGGCCATGACCTCGCCGACGTCGATGGCCGCCGGAAGCACCTGCATGCTCGTGAAGAGGTCGTTCTCGCGGAACTCCTTGGTGACGTTCTCCTGCATGCCTATCCCGAACGAGACCATCGACACGAGCGCGCCGATGCCGATGATGACCCCGAGCGTCGTCAGCACGCTCCGGAGCTTCGTCCGCCACAGGTTCTCGAGCGAGAGGCGCCACAGGTCGGGAGGTGTCATCGGTCGCTCCTCCCGCTCAGTTCGTCGATGACGCGGCCGTCCAGCAGCCTGAACACGCGGTGCGAGATCTTGCGCGCCGCATCCTCGTCGTGGCTGACCATGACGACCGTCAGTCCCTGCTCCCGGTTGAGCGCTACCAGGAGCCCGACTATCTCCTCGGCGGTCTTGCTGTCAAGGTTCCCTGTGGGCTCGTCCGCCAGCAGCACGTCGGGACTGTTCGCGAGCGCGCGTGCGATGGCGACACGCTGGGCCTCTCCACCCGACAGCTCTCCGGGCGTGTGGCTCAGGCGATGTTCGAGGCCGACCGAAGTCAGGATTTCGGCCGCGCGCCGTCTTCTGTCGGCCCTGGGGTGGCTGCCGAACGCGAGCGCGAGAGTGATGTTCTCGAGAGCGGTTCTCGATGGGATCAGATTGAACGACTGGAAGATCATCCCGACGGTGGACCGGCGGTGAACCGCCAGGTCCTGACGGCTGAGCGCCGTCACGTCGGAGTCGCCT
>JBDRFG010000112.1:0-42873 GCA_043819135.1 Candidatus Eiseniibacteriota bacterium
GTCCCGGCAAGGGTGAAAAGGTGAGGTAAGAGCTCACCAGTGCTCCCGGTGACGGGAGCAGCTAGGTAAACCCCACCCGGAGCGAGACCGAATAGGAGAGGAGAAGCTGCCCGCTTCGCTACAACTCTCGGGTAGGTCGCATGAGGCGCCTGGTAACCGGCGTCCCAGATGAATGATCGCCACGGAGGGAAGATCCTCCGACAGAACTCGGCTTACGGTCTGCTCCGTCTCTGTTGTTTCCTCCGGTCCTAAGCGCACCCGTCGCGGACGCGCCCCACGGTTGGGGCGGCCGCCGGGGTAGCGATCGGCGACACGTGCAGTTCCCCCGTGGAACAGGAGAGATGCTTGAAGCGCCGATGGATTCTCCCGGACGAGGAACAGCAGGCTAGGGCGGTCGCGCTCGCGGGTGAGATGGGCGTGCCCCGGGCCTTCGCGGCCGTGCTCGTCAGGCATGGAGTGCCAACCTCCGAGGCCGCGAACGCGTTTCTCTATCCAGACCGCGAGGTTCTTCACGACCCCCTCCTGCTGCCGGATATCGAGCCCGCCCTGGATCGTCTGCGCCTCGCCGTCGACGAGCGGCAGAAGGTCTTCGTGTGCGGCGACTACGATGTCGATGGCATAACCTCGGTCGTCGTGGTCAAGCGATGTCTGGAGGCCGCCGGCCTCGACGTCGGATTCTACATCCCGAACAGATTGACAGACGGGTACGGGCTTTCCGAGAGCGGCGTGCGCGTGGCGCGCGACAGCGGGGTCAAGCTGATCGTGACCGTGGACAGCGGTGTGACGGGTCACAACGAGATCGACCTCGCGCGCAGTTTCGGCATCGACGTGATCGTCACCGACCATCACGAGCCGCAGGAGACGTTGCCGGACGCGCTGGCCGTGGTTGACCCGAAGCGGAAGGACTCAAAATATCCCTACCCGAACCTGGCGGGCGTCGGTGTCGCATACAAGGTGATGGAGGCGCTCGCGCGCGACTACCGCGGCGTAGCCCATTCGATCGAGGAGAACCTCGACCTGGTCGCCGTCGGGACCGTGGCGGACATCGTTCCGCTCGACTCGGAGAACCGCATTCTGACTACGCTGGGGCTCGAGCGGCTTCGCGTGACGTCCAACCCAGGGCTAAGGGCGCTCATGGAAGTGGCGGGCGTGGAGCCGGCGCGGGTTCAGGCACAGCACATCGGGTTCGCCCTGGGTCCGAGGCTCAATGCGGCTGGGCGGCTCGGTGATGCGAGCATCGGCGTCGAACTCCTCACGACGGACGACGAGGCCAAGGCGGCCGAGATCGCGAAGCAGCTGGATCTCGAGAACAAGAAGCGGAGGAGTCTCGAGACGGACGTGCTTCAGGACGCCACCAGGATCATCGAGGAGTCGGTCGACCTGTCGAACACGCGGTCGATCGTGCTCTGGTCGTCCGGCTGGCACCCCGGCGTCATAGGAATAGTCGCTTCCAGGATCGCCAAGCTGCACAACCGGCCGACCATCCTGCTCGCCGTGTCGGATGGGGTCGGGAAAGGGTCGGGGCGGAGCATTCCGGGCTTCGACCTGCACTCCGCCCTGGTCGGGTGCAAGGACTTCCTGACGAGCTTCGGCGGCCATCGGCACGCCGCCGGCGTGTCCCTGCCGGAGGAACGGCTGCCGGAGTTCCGTGAGTGCGTCGAGAGAGCCGTGTCATGCACTCTGACGGCGGAGGACCTGGTTCCCGTCATCGACATCGACTCTATCGTCACTCTCGACGAGTGTGACTTCGGCCTCGTCAAGCACATGAAGCAGATGCGGCCGTTCGGTGCGGGCAACCCCGAGCCCGTCTTCGGAACTCGCAACGTCAAGCTGATCGCCGCCAAGTCGGTCGGCAACGGCCACCTCAAGCTGACCGTCGCGCAGGGCGATCGCGTCATGGACGCCATCGGTTTTGGAATGGCCGGTTCTCTCGACGAACTCAGGAGCGGCGGTGGAATGGTCGCCCTGGCATACGTGCTCGAAGAAAACACATGGAGAGGGGTCACCGACCTGCAGCTGAGGCTCAAGGACGTCCAGCCCGAGGGCTACTAGCTGGTGGCGCGCCCGCGTCGCCGCGCAATTGTCGAGACCCGGACCAGCCCATGACAGGTTCTGAATACGCAAAGCGGATCCTCGAACTGGACCCCCGGTTGGACTCCAGCCTCGTCGAACGGGTGCACGACGTCGCCTCCCGCGCGCACGACGGGCAGACCCGCAAGTCCGGCGACCCCTTCATCATACACGCGGAAATGGTCGCGGAGATCCTCGCTCAGCTTCAGCTCGACTCCGCGACGGTCGCTGCCGGTCTTCTCCACGACGTCGTCGAAGAGAGCGAGATCGATCTCGCCACTCTCGCGTCCGAGTTCGGGGAAGAGATCGCCGAACTCGTCGACGGTGTCACCAAGATCACGGGCCTCAAGTTCGAGAGCAAGGAGCGCGAGCAGGCCGAGAACTTTCGCAAGATGCTCCTGTCCGTCGTCAAGGACGTTCGCGTAATTCTCATAAAGCTCGCCGATCGCCTGCACAACATGCGGACCATTCAACACCTGGCGCCCGGTCAGATCGAGCGCATCTCATGCGAGACGCGCGAGATCTACGCGCCGCTCGCCGGGAGGTTCGGCATGGCGAGGATCCAACGCGAGCTCGAGGATCTCGCGTTCAAGTGGCTCGAGCCCGACGCTCACCGCAAGCTCGACTGCGCTCTCTCAGCCAGTCGCCTGGAACGAGACGCGTACATAGAGCAGATACTGCGTCCGATACGTGAGGCGCTCGAGAGCGAGGGAGTCAAAGCGAGGATCTTCGGCCGCTCGAAGCACCTTTACAGCATTCACAAGAAGATGCTGGCGCAGGACAAGACGGTCGATGAGATCTACGACCTCGTCGCGATGCGGATCATCACATCCACTGTCGGTGAGTGCTACCGGTCACTGGGCGCGGTCCACACGCTCTACACGCCCGTGCACGACCGTATCAAGGACTTCATCGCGACACCGAAGATCAACGGCTACCGCGCGCTTCATACGACGGTCATGGGACCCCGCGGTCAGATGGTGGAGATACAGATACGCACAGAGGAGATGCACGAACAGGCGGAGAGGGGCATCGCGGCCCACTGGACCTACAAGGAAGGGCGGCCCGCCGACGATGAACTGAGAAAGAGCCTGGCATGGGTCCGGCAGCTTCTGGAAGGGAACGTGGACCTGACGGAGGCAGACGAGTTTCTCAAGTCGCTCAAGGTCGACCTCTACCGCGATGAGATATTCGTCTTCACGCCGAACGGTGACCTGAAGCACCTCCCGAAGGGCTCGACGCCCATAGACTTCGCCTACTCCATTCACACCGACGTCGGCAACCGCTGCGCGGGAGCGCGGGTCGACGGCCGGCTGGTCTCTCTCAAGTTCGTGCTCGTGAGCGGGTCGACCGTGGAGGTCGTCACTTCGGAGTCGGCGCACCCGAGCCGCGATTGGCTCGGTCTGGTGGTAACGTCGCGGGCGCGAAGCAAGATCCGCCACTACCTGAGGGAGCAGGCGGACGGCGAGAGCATCGTCCTGGGGCGCAGGATCATCGACAAGGAGCTCAGGAAGCTCAGCGGGGACGCCAGGGGCGTGTCGCTAGATGACGTGGCGCAGAGCTTCGGGTTCGACGGCACACAGGATCTGGCCGCCGCGGTCGGACGCGGCGACATCAGTCCGGGAGAGTTCGAGAGGAAGCTGAGACCTAGGCCGCCGAGGAGGCCCGCCATCGTAGAGCGTCTCGCGAGGAAGGTGAGACGTCCTGAGACCGGGGTCAAGATCAGGGGTATCGGCGACATCATGCTCAGCTTCGCCAAGTGCTGCCAGCCGGTGCCGGGCGACCAGATAGTGGGCATCATTACGCGCGGTCGGGGAATCTCCGTGCACCGGGTCGGTTGCCCGAACACGTTCGGACCCACGATAGACGACGAGCATAAGATGGCCGTCGAGTGGGACGTCGGGGACGGGCAGACGTTCCCGGCGAGCTTCGTCGTCCGCGGTGACCTCACCAGCAGCTTCCTGGCGGACGTGTCGAGGGCGATCGCCGACCAGGGCGTCGAGATCATCGGAGCCTCGATGGCCACCGAGGACGGTCAGGTGGTCGCGCGCTTCAGCGTGGCCGTGGGCAACCTCCACCGTCTGAAGAAGCTTATCCGCACGCTCGGGGGCCTGAAGGGTGTCAAGGGCGTCGAGCGCCGGCGGTCCGTGCGGCGGCACTAGGTGGCGGCGGCCCTCCGGGAGGGCCGGTCGCAGCAGTCGGTAGGCCCACGGTCCGGCAACCAAGGGAGGCGTGGGGCTTTGAGAGCAGTGCTCCAGAGAGCGGCGCGCGGGCGCGTCACGGTCGACGGGCTAACCGTCGGCAAGATCGAGCGGGGCCTCGTCGTTCTCCTGGGCGTTGCCGGGGGCGACGGCGACGACGAGGCGCGCTGGATGGCCGACAAGATCGTCGCCCTCCGCATCTTCGATGACGGCGCCGGCAAGATGAACCTGTCGGTCAAAGACGTCGGCGGCGGCGTTCTCCTGATCTCGCAGTTCACTCTGCTCGCGTCGTGCAGGAAAGGACGCAGACCGAGCTTCACGGGCGCCGCACCACCGGAAGAGGGACGGCATCTGTACGAACGCGTCGGCGAACTCCTTCGTGAGGAGGGCCTCACCGTCGCCACAGGCCGGTTCGGTGAGCGCATGATGGTCTCGACGGACAACGAGGGCCCCGTGACCATCGTCCTGGACACCAGCGAGGGGGCCACGGCAGGCGGAGCGGGGGAGGTCTCGTGAGCTGCAGCCTGGTCGGGGGGCTGGTCACGGAGCTTCCTCTGGTCCTGGCGTCGGGCTCGCCCCGCCGCAAGCGGGTACTCGAGGGTCTCGATCTTGAGTTCGAGGTCGAACCCTCGGACATCAAAGAGGGCGAGGAACCCGGCGAAACACCCGACGAGCACGTCGTCCGGCTGGCCGGGTTGAAGGCCGCCGAGGTCGCGCGGCGACACCCCTCGGGAACCGTTCTAGGAGCCGACACCATCGTGCTTCTGGACGGCGCGCTGCTCGGCAAGCCGTCCGGGCCGCCCGACGCGGTTCGGATGCTCCGCGCGATCAGCGGCAGGTGGCACGAGGTCCTGACGGGCCTTGCGGTCATTCGGTGCTCGGACGGAGCGACCGTACGGGGCTTCGAGCGCACGAGGGTTCTTGTCCGAGAGCTCTCCGACGGTGAAATAGACGACTACGTCGCCGGCGGCGAGCCGCTGGACAAGGCGGGCTCCTACGCGATACAAGAGTGCGGCGCGGCCGTCGTCTCCAGGGTAGAAGGGTGCTTCTATAACGTCGTGGGACTGCCCGTCGTGCGCCTGAGCCTGCTTCTGGAAGAGCTGCGCGACGCAGCGCGCTAGAGCGCGGGGTGGGCGCTTGTTTGACCGACCGCTCGTCTAGGCGGCGGGCACCGCCGGGAGGAACATGAGAACAGGTGAGAGCGTCAAGACGATCGAGTGGCTGGGCGACGCCGTCAGGCTGATCGACCAGACGAGACTTCCGCTGGAGCTCAAGCACAAGGAGACGCGCGACTACCGGGACATCGCCGAGAGCATCCGGAGGCTCGAAGTGCGCGGCGCTCCGGCCATAGGGGTCGCGGCCGCCATGGGAGTCGCACTGGCCGCCCTGGAGCACCGGGCGCTCGACCTCGCGGAGTTCAGAGCCGAGGTCGCATCGGCCGCGGACCTCCTCAACTCTACCAGGCCGACGGCCGTCAATCTGGGCTGGGCAGTTGGTCGAATGCTCGAGGTGCTTGGCGCTCCCGCCATCACCGCCGCGGACGAAGCGGTCCGAAGCCTCACCGCGGAGGCGCTCGCCATCTACGAAGAAGACCGCGAGCTCTCCCGCCGGATCGGCGAACACGGGGCGGCCCTGATCGAGGACGGCGACGGCGTGCTGACCCACTGCAACGCGGGGGGCCTGGCGACCGCGGAGTACGGGACCGCGCTCGCCGTCGTATTCGCGGCCGTCGAGCAGGGCAAGAAGATCCGTGCTTTCGCGGGCGAGACGAGGCCGCTCCTTCAGGGCGCCAGGCTTACGACGTGGGAGTTTATGCAGAGGGGGATCAACGTCACGCTTCTGTGCGACAGCGCGGCCGCCTCCGCGATGGCCAGGGGATGGGTGACGAAGGTGGTGGTCGGTGCGGACCGCATCGCGCGCAACGGCGATGTCGCCAACAAGATAGGGACGTTTCCCCTGGCCCTGGCTGCCAGGGAGCACGGGATCCCGTTCTACGTGGCTGCGCCGTTCTCCACGCTGGACCCGGCAATCTCAAGCGGCGCCGAGATCCCGATAGAGGAGCGTGACGGCTCCGAGGTGACTGACATTCAGGGTGTGCGGATCGCGCCCCACGGCGTGTCCGTATACAACCCCGCGTTCGATGTTACTCCGTGCCGCCTGGTGACCGCGATCGTGACTGACGCCGGCGTCTTTCGGGCCCCGTACGAGGATTCGCTCTTTCGCAGCGGGCGGGTTGACGCTTGACAGCCCCGCCTCACATCGCTAGACTTACAGTTTCGTGTTACTGGAAAGCGCGGCAGGATCCGGCGCAAGGGCGCACTTGCGCCCGATGTGGCTCATGCCCCCGAGTCCGGGAATAGAGAGGCTAGAGGAGATTCCGATGTCGACACACATTACAAGACTCCCAGAGATCGAGAGGCGTCACTACGTCGTGGACGCCGACGGGAAGGTGCTCGGGCGGCTGGCGACCAGGGTAGCGTCGATCCTGCGGGGGAAGGGCAAGCCCATGTTCTCGCCGCACCTCGACACGGGCGACTTCGTCATCATCGTCAACGCCGAGAAGATCAAGCTGACGGGCGATAAGCTCGACCAGAGAACGTACTTCAGCCACAGCGGGCACCCCGGGGCGGGGAAGTACGTGACCGTCAGGAAGATGATGGAGAAGAGGCCGAACGAGGTCGTGAGGCGGGCGGTGAAGGGAATGCTCCCGAAGAATACACTAGGACGCAAGATGCTGAAGAAGCTCAAGGTCTACGCCGGTCCGGACCATCCGCATCAGGCCCAGTGCCCTGAGCCTCTGGAGTTCTAAGGCAGCACGGGCCGTTCGACGGCCCGCTTGAAAGGAGTGTGTGAATGACGAACACGTACCAGGCGGTCGGCAGAAGGAAGGAATCGATCGCCAGGGTCAGGCTAGTGCCCGGCACGGGGAACAGGACGGTCAACGGTGCGTCGATCGACACCTACTTCCCGCGCTCTACGGTGGTCGACGGCGTCCTGAAGCCGTTCGAGCTGACGTCGACGGCCGACCGCTACGACGTGAAGGCAAGCGTGAGAGGCGGGGGCGCCAGCGGGCAGGCGGGGGCCGTGCGGTTGGGTATCGCCCGGGCGCTCGTCAAGGTGGATGAGAGCTACAGGAAGCCTCTGAAGCAGGCCGGGCTTCTGACCAGGGATCCGAGGATGAAGGAGCGGAAGAAGCCGGGTCAGAAGGGCGCGCGGAAGAAGTTCCAGTTCTCGAAGAGGTAGCAGCGGTGTAACCCACCTCCAGGCAGACCGGACGTGGGAATCTCACACGCGGTCGGACCGGCACGGGGGTCCGCAGGCGCGAAGGACGTCGCCTGTGGCCCGGGTCGGGTTGAACGCCGCGGAGGAACAACCTGTTGACGGAGGTAGAAGCCCAAGATGCCTAAGGCCGATCTGCAGACACTGCTTGAGGCTGGTGTCCACTTCGGACATCAGACCCACCGATGGAATCCCAAGATGAAGCCCTTCATCTTCATGAAACGCAACGGGATTCACATCATCGATCTAGCCAAGACACTGACCTGCCTGGAGAAGGCTCGCGACGCGATCGCCGAGACGGTGAGGCGCGGCGAGTCCATCCTGTTCGTATGCACGAAGAAACAGGGCAGGAGTATCGTTCAGGAGGAAGCTGTTCGGTGCGGCATGATGTTCGTCTCCGAGCGCTGGCTCGGTGGCACCCTCACCAATCTGCGAACCATACGCCAGAGTATCAAGCGCCTCAAGGACACCGAGCGCATGGCCGAGGACGGCACCTACGAGCTCATCTCGAAGAAGGAAATCCTTCAGCTCGAGAGAGACAAGGCCAAGCTCATCAAGGTCCTCGACGGGATCCGGCAAATGGACAGGATCCCGGGTATGATCTTCATCCTGGACACTCGCAAGGAGAAGATCGCTCAGAGCGAGGCGAACAAACTCAGGATCCCCATCGTCGGAATCTGCGACACGAACTCCGATCCCGAGAAGATCGAGTTCCCGATTCCCGGCAACGACGACGCGATCCGGTCGATCAAGTTCTTCGCGTCGTTCGTCGCGGACACCGTGCTCGAGGCCAAGACCACATCCCTCGAGGGTGGAGACCCCGTCGAGCCCGCCACCGTGGCGAGCGGGACGGAGAGCGGTGAGTCCGCGCCCGAGGCCCGGTAGCCGACGTCGTGGCGTCCGTCGCACAGCATCGTTTCATAATCCACTTGGAGAACAGAATGGGTATTTCCGCTGCTCAGGTTAAGGAGCTCCGGGACAAGACCGGGGCGGGCATGATGGACTGCAAGACCGCACTCAAGGAGACCGGCGGCGACATGGAGAAGGCGGTCGACCACCTTCGCAAGGCCGGCGTGCTCAAGGCCTCGAAGAGGGCGGAGCGCGCAACGGGCCAGGGTATCATCGCGTCCTACGTGCACGCGGGGTCGAAGCTGGCCGTCCTCGTCGAGGTCAACTGCGAGACCGATTTCGTCGCCAAGACAGACCTGTTTCAGACGTTCTCGAAGGACATCGCCATGCACGTCGCCGCTCAGAATCCGCTCGTCGTGGCCAGGGAAGAGATTCCCGCCGACGCACTGGAGCGAGAGCGGGCGATCTACTCGGAGCAGGCGCTGGCGTCCGGGAAGCCTGCGAACATCGTCGACAAGATCGTGGACGGCAAGATAGGCAAGTATTACTCTGAGGTCTGCCTGCTCGAGCAGCCGTTCGTGAAGGACACCGACATCACAGTCGGCGACCTGCTCACGCAGACGATAGCGACACTGGGCGAGAACATCCGCATCGCGCGTTTCGTGCGCGTCGAAGTCGGCGGAGGCGCGCCCAAGGACGAAGAGGAAGCCTCTGGTGCCTGCTGCGGCGTATAGACGCGTCGTTCTGAAGGTGAGCGGGGAGTCCCTGCTCGGCGAGGGGGGCACGCCGGTGTCCCGCGAGGCGGCCGAGCGTCTGGCGACCGAGATCAAGGCTGCCGTGGACGCCGGTGCGGAAGTGGGTGTCGTTATCGGAGGTGGCAACATCATGCGAGGGATCGCGGCCGCCGCAGGAGGGGCCGACCGCGTCGCTTCCGACTTCGCCGGAATGGCCGCGACACTGGTGAACGGGCTGGTGCTCAAGGGAGCGCTCGAGTCGCTCGGTCAGAAGGCCGTGCTCATGAGTGCGATCCCGTGCGGCAGGATCGCGGAACCGTTCGACCACGGAGTGGCAGATCTCCATCTTTCGGGTGGCGCCGTCGTTCTGTTCGGCGCCGGCACGGGCAACCCGTTCTTCAGCACCGACACCGCAGCCGTTCTGCGCGCGGCCGAGATCGGAGCCGACGCGCTCCTCAAGGCCACGCAGGCCGACGGCGTCTACGACTCGGACCCCGCCACGAACCCTGACGCGGTCCGGTTCACAAGCGTGACTTATCAGGAGATGCTCGAGAAGCGGCTCACGGTCATGGACATGACCGCCGTTTCGTTGGCCAGGGAGCACGATATGCCCCTGGTCGTGTTCGCTCTCGCGGTGCCGGGCAACATCGCGAGGGCGGTCGCGGGCGAGCCGGTGGGAACAACCGTCAAGGGAGGATAGTCGATGGACCAGATCTTCGCTGATGCCGGAAACAGGATGGAGAAGGCCGTCGAGGCAGTCAGAAGAGAGTTCGCGAAGATCAGAACGGGGAAGGCGACCGTGTCGCTGCTGGATGGAGTCAAGGTCGAGTACTACGGGAGCTCGGCTCCCCTGAGACAGGTGGCGAACATCAGTGTCCCGGAGGCACGGCTTCTCGTCGTGCAGCCCTGGGACAAGAAGATCATCGGCGAGATCGAGAAGGCGATACGCGCGGCAGATCTCGGGCTGAACCCATCGAGCGACGGCAACCTCATCCGTGTGCCCATCCCGGCTCTGACCGAAGAGAGGCGGAAGGAGATGGTCCGCTACGTGCACAAGCTCGCCGAGGAGGGACGCGTCGCGGTCCGGAACGTTCGTCGGGACGTCAATGAGTCTCTCAAACAGAAGCACAAGGACGGGGATATCTCCGAGGACGACTTCCACCGCGCCCGCGACAAGACCGTTCAGGACATGACGGACGAGCATATTCACGAGATCGACCATGTCCTGGCCGCGAAGGAAACGGAGCTGATGGAGGTCTGACGGGAGCGCGCCACGCGCGACCGGTCGGGCCGAATGAGCGAAATGGCAACAGCGTCAGCAGAGAATTCTTCATCAGGAGGTGGCAAGTGGCTTACGTGATCACCGACGCCTGCACAGCGTGTGGCGCGTGCGCCAGCGCGTGTCCGGTCGAGGCGATCTCCGAGGGCGAAGATACGTACGTCATCGACCCGGAAGCCTGCACGGACTGTGGCCTGTGCGCCGACGAGTGCCCGTTCGATGCCATCGAGCCGGGCGAGTAGGGCGCGGGTCCCGCACGAGGCGACCATTTGCGGGCGGCTGGCGATGGTCGGCCGCCCCCGCGTTTGCCCCACACTGAACGTTCGCAGAGGCTACTGTGGCAGCCATGACCCGGAAGAGAGCAAGGCGTTCCTCGAGTGATTTCGCGCTGGATCCCGACCGCCTGCCACGACACGTGGCCATCATCATGGATGGCAACGGCAGGTGGGCGCGTAAGCGCGGGCTGCCGCGCGTGGCGGGGCACGCTGCCGCCCGGGCTTCCGTCAGGGACGTCGTGGCCGCCGCCGCCGACCTGGGCATTTCCGAACTCACCCTCTACACATTCTCGATGGAGAACTGGAGCAGGCCACGATCCGAGGTTGCGGGCCTCATGCATCTTCTCGATCAGACGCTACGGGAGCAGGTCGACGAGATGGACGAGGACAACATCCGTCTGAGCGCGATGGGTCGTCTGGACCGTCTTCCCAAGTACGCGCGCAGTCGAGTGGACGCGACGATCGAACGGCTGTCCGGGAACACGGGCCTCAGGCTCAACCTGGCCCTGAGCTACGGGGGGCGCGCGGAGATACTGGATGCCACGCGCGGCATCGCCGAGGCCGTGCGTCGGGGCACAGTCAAACCGAGCGAGATAGACGAAGACCTCATGCGGGACTTCCTCTACTCTCCGGACGTCACCGATCCGGACCTCCTGATTCGCACGAGCGGGGAGCTGCGCATCAGCAACTTCCTGCTCTGGCAGATAGCATACAGCGAGATCTACGTCACGAAGGTGCTTTGGCCGGATTTCCGCAGGCGCCACCTGTACGAAGCGCTGGGCGACTACCAGCGACGTGAGCGTCGCTTCGGCGGCGTCGGCGGCTCCTCACCGAATCGGCGGTAGAGCGTGAGTATCGATAGACGACAGCTCGCGTCGCGGCTTCTGACCGCGTCGGTCGGAGCGCCCATTACGATCATCTGCTCTCTCGTGGGTGGCATCCCGTTCCTGCTCGCAATGAACCTCGTGATCGGCGCCGGCCTCTTCGAGTTCTACCGCATGATGGAAGCCAAGGGCATCAAGCCCTTCAAGACCGTCGGAGTGGCGGCGGGCCTGGGCGTCTCCTGGTACGTCTACTTCCTGGGAGGCGTCTTCTCCGGGCTCTTCATCACCCTGGTGCTTGTCGCGATAATGGCGATGGAGCTCTTCAGGCGGGACGGGGAGCTCGCGGTCTTCCACATATCGACGACCATTCTGGGCGTCTTCTACGTCGCCTGGCTCGGGAGCCACATCATCCTGCTGAGGCAGCTCGGAGAGGGTATCATCGGTGCCGACTTCGGCGGGTTCTTCGTCATCCTCGCGTTCGCTCTGGCGTGGGGGACAGACACTGGGGCCTACTTCGTCGGGAACGCCATCGGGAAGAGGAAGCTGCTTCCCCGAGTGAGTCCGAGCAAGTCCGTCGAAGGAGCCCTGGGCGGGCTCGTGGTAGCGATCGTCGTCGCTCTGGTCGCCAGAGCCACGGTCGTTCCACTTCTTACGATCCTGGATGCGCTGCTGCTGGGCCTGACGGCCCCGATCATGGCCGTCCTCGGTGACCTCGTCGAGTCCCTGATGAAGCGTGACGTCCGGATCAAGGACACGTCTCGTGCGTTGCCCGGTCACGGGGGAATGCTCGATCGCTTCGACAGCGTGCTGTTCGTCGCTCCGCTCGTTTACTACTACCTTAGATTTCTGGTGGTGTAGCCTGCCACCTTGCGGCCGCACAACGCGATCCGCACGGGAGCGCTCTTGTCGCCACGCAAGCGCATAGCGGTTCTCGGGTCCACGGGCTCGATCGGACGGAGCGTGCTGTCCGTCGTCGAGTCCAATCCTGACGCCTTCCAGATCGTCAGCCTGTCCGCTTTGACGAGCGCGGAGCTCCTCGCCGAGCAGGCGAGGCGGTTCGGCGTCACGCGAGTCGCCATAGGTGAAGACGCGGCCGACGCGGCTGTCCTCGGGAATGATCTGGAGGTCGGGGTGGGCGAAGAGGCGCTGGTGGCGCTTGCGTCCGATCCCGGGACGGATCTTGTGGTCAACGCGCTGGTCGGCACCGCCGGCCTTCCGGTGACCGCGGCCTCCGTCGCGGCCGGCAAGAGGCTGGCCATCGCGAACAAGGAATCACTGGTGATGGCGGGCGAACTCGTGATGCGCCTCGCCGGGCAGACGGGCGGCGAGCTGATACCGGTCGACAGCGAGCACAGTTCCATATTCCGCTGTCTCAGGGGAGTGGCTCACGGCGAGGTGTGCGGTGTAGTGCTGACGGCGTCCGGCGGCCCGCTGCGTGACACGCCGCTCGAGGAGGTGCGGGACGCGGATGTTGCCGCGGTTCTGTCGCACCCCACGTGGGACATGGGCGAGAAGATCACGGTCGACTCCGCCACGCTGGTCAACAAGGCGATGGAGGTCGTGGAGGCCATGTGGCTCTTCGATCTTCCGCCGGAGCGAGTCGACGTGGTCGTGCACCGCGAGTCTGTGGTTCACTCGTTCGTGCAACTAAGCGACGGCAGCCTGCTGGCGCATCTTGGCACGCCCGACATGCGCGTGCCCATACAGTACGCTCTCTTCTACCCGGATGCGCCCGGAGTGTCGTTCGACGAGTTCCGGCCTGCCGAGATGGGGGCGCTGAACTTCGGTCCCGTCGAGCACGAGCGATATCCGTGTTTCGAACTCGTTCTCGCAAGCGCCCGCGAGGGAGGCACCGCGCCCACGACCGCCGTGACGGCGGACGAGGTCGCCGTAGGCGCGTACCTTGCGGGCAGGATCCGGTTCGGCGACATTGCCACCGTGATAGCCGGGACGCTCGAGGCGGAGCGCTCGGGCCCCGCCGAGGACCTCGCCACCGTCTTCAAGGCCGAGCGGAGCGCCCGGGCCACCGCCACTGAGATCGTCGATGACATCGCCGGCCGCTCGTCACGAGGGCCGGCTGGCGCCGCACACAAGAGCGGCCTCTCCGGAGTCTGACGCCTGATGATACGTTTCTATCTCTACGCGATAGTCTTCAATTTGGGGATCCTCATTTTCATTCACGAGCTCGGGCACTATCTGGCCGCCCGACTCTCGGGAGTGACCGTCGAACGATTCTCGATGGGTTTCGGCCCCCGCATCCTCAAGTTCACGCGCGGCGCGACCGAGTACGCCCTGTCGGCGATACCGTTTGGCGGCTACGTGAAGATGGCCGGCACGGAGCAGCCGGTCGAGGGCGACGAGACCGAGTTCGGTTCCGACACGTTTCTCGGCAAGCGGCTAGGGATTCGCGCGCTCATCGTGGCCGCGGGACCGACCACGAACCTCATCTGGGCCTTTCTGGTCACCATAGGCGTTCTGCTCTTTGCCGGACTTCCGACGCTGGGCGAACCCATCGTCGGCGAAGTGGAGGAGGGTCTCCCCGCGGCGGTTGCCGGGCTTCTTCCGGGTGACCGCATCCTTTCCGTCGGCGGGACGGACGTCTCGAGTTGGGAAGAAGTCGTCGAACTCGCCGCGGTTGAGGAGGGGGACGTCCGTCTGGCCGTGGAACGCGGCAGGGACTCCGGTGAGATCGTCGAGCTGACCATGAACTTCGCCGAAGACGAGGAGACGGGCGACGTCGGTCTGGGCCTGACGGCCTACGTCCCGCCGATCGTCGGGGATGTCATGAGCGGCGGACCCGCGGACCTCGCGGGGATGGAGCCCGGCGACCGTATCGTCTCCATCGATGACGCGCCGGTAGCAACGTGGAACGAACTCGGTGGCATCATCCACGAGAGTCCAGATGTTGAGCTGGCCATAGTATGGGAGCGGGACGGTCAGGTGATGAGCGCGAGCGTCGTGCCCGAGGAGGGGGAGGAGCCCGTGGGCACGACGGACGTCCGCACGGTCGGCATGATCGGCATCATGCGTTCCTGGGAGACCAGGCGGCTGAGCCCGGGAGAGGCCGTGACGACGGCGTTGAGACTGACGGGCGCGAACCTGCGCATGATTGTCGAGTTCTTCATCGGGCTGGCCACGGGGCAGGTCTCGGGGAGCATGGTGGGCGGGCCGATCAAAGTGGTCCAGATGGCCAGCGAGAGCGCCAGGTGGGGAGCAAGCTACTTCTTCGGGTTCATGGCGTTCATGTCACTCAACCTGTTTCTGATCAACATGCTGCCGCTGCCGATCCTCGACGGCGGACATCTGCTGCTCATGGCGCTTGAGAAGGTGCGACGACGCGGGTTGACCGAAAGACAGCTCATGGTCTGGCAGCAGGTGGGCCTGGTCTTTTTCGCCAGCCTGATGGTGTTCCTGCTCGTGCGAGACACCCTGAGGTTCGGCTGAGGGCGCTCGCCGGCCCTACTCGCCTCCGACGCCGTCGGCCTGCCCGGCGTCGTCGCTTCTGAGTTCGCCGATCCTGGTGTCGATCTCTCGCTCGATCTCGACCCATCTCTTCGGGCGGGAGCGGAGCAGCGCGGCGAACTCCTCCACCTGCTCACGCGAGTGTCCTTTGCTTCCCAACTCGATCGTCCGCGCATAGGCGGCCTTGCCCGAGCGCCCCTCTTCGACCGCGATAGTCAGAGCGGCGATATGTGCGACGTAGTCGCTCTCCGTCATCGAGGATGTTCCGGGGGTGTCGGGGCCACCCGTCTCGCCTTCCTGCCCGCACCCGGCTGCCAGAAGAGAGGCGAGCGCGAGCAGCGCCGCCGTCCGTATGCAGGTAGCCGCCCTCCGTTTACACGCGCTCAGTCGAAGCACCGTCGTCCCCTCCGCGTCAGAGGTCCGTGAGATACCAGAACACCATCATCGTGGCAGCCACCGGTGAAGTCAACCGCCGGAGTTGACACACCTTAGAACGATGCCTAGAATAGGACCATGGAGGCACACTTCTTCATCCCGAAGCTGACCGGAGCCCCCGGGAGGACGAACACATGCAGAGGACGTGGCGCGCAGCAGCCGTACTCGTCACCGCGCTCATCGCGGCCACCATGGTCCCCGGAGACGTGCACGCCACGCGGTTCGGGCGAAACAAGGTCCAGTACGGCGCCTTCACCTGGAACGTAGCCCACACCGAGCACTTCGACGTCTACTTCTACGATGGTTCGGAGGACCTGGCCGACGCCGTCTCGAGAATCATCGAGTCCGCAAACGCCGAGTTCGAGGTGGTCCTCGGTCACGAGCTCACGACGGTCATACCGGTCATCGTTTACGCCTCGCACAACGACTTCCGGCAGACCAACGTCTCCGACACGCACATCGGCGAGGGCGTGGGCGGGTTCACCGAGCTCTTCAAGAACCGCGTCGTCGTGCCTTTCACCGGCTCCTACGAGGATCTCCGTCACGTTCTCTATCACGAGCTGACGCACGTCTTCATGTTCGACATCGTCTACGGCGGCCTCGTCGAGTCAGTCATCCGGCAGGCCTATACCAACCCGGTCCCGCTCTGGTTCGTCGAGGGGCTGGCCGAGTACGTCTCGCGTGGATGGGACTCCCAGGCGGAGATGATACTCCGCGACCTCACTCTGTCCGACACCATCATCCCCCTCCAGTATCTCTGGGGCGGCTATCTCGTCTACAAGGAGGGCCAGTCGGTGCTCTGCTTCATCGCGGACACCTACGGCCCCGAGAAGATCGAGGAGATGGTCAAGACCGTCGCCAGGACTCACAGCCTGGAGCGTGCGCTGATGGACGCGACCGGATTCACGACGGTTGAGCTCTCCAAGGAGTGGGAGCGTTCGCTCAAGAAGAGATACTGGCCGGAGATCTCCGGGAGGGATCGCGGCGAGGACATCCTGAGGCTCGTCACCGACCACGGCAAGGACAACTCCTATCTGAACCTGGGTCCGGCCGCCTCGCCTGATGGCCAGAGGGTCGCGTTCATCACGGACAGGAGCGGCTACTCGGACATCTATGTGGCTTCCATGCTGGACGGTACCGTCCTCAGCAAGCCCGTCAAGGGCGAGCGCTCGGACGATTTTGAGACGCTTCACGTGCTTCGCCCCGGGTCTTCGTGGTCGCCCGACGGAACCGCGTTGTGCTTCGTCGCCAAGGCCGGTGCGACCGACGCCATTCACATCGTCGACGTGGAGACCGGGAGGCTTCGCAAGAGTCTCAGGTTCCCCCTCGACGGTGTGTTCACTCCCTCGTGGTCTCCGGACGGCGACCGTATCGCGTTCGTGGGCACCAGCAGGGGAGCGTCCGACGTCTACCTGGCGGACGTCGACGGTGCGAACCTCGTCCGACTGACCGACGATTTCTTCGATGAACGGACCCCCGTGTGGTCTCCGGACGGCCGTCTCATAGCCTTCTCCTCGGACCGCAACGCTCCGATACGGGACGACCTGAGACGGAGCTACGATCTGTACGCCATCGATGTCGCTACGCGAGGTGTTGAGACACTCGTGGCCACCGCCGCGAACGAGAGCTCGCCGAGCTGGTCGCCCGGCGGATCGAGGCTGGCGTACGTGTCCGATTCGAGCGGGTCGCCGCAGCTGTATCTTGCCGATCTTGGCGATTCGACGAGCGTGCGTGTGACGAATCTCATCGGGGGCGTGTCCTCACCGAGCTGGTCGCCCGAAGGAGACCGCATGGCTCTCGCGGTCTACGGGCGCGGAGGGTGGGACATCGCCTCGGTCAAGGCTCCGCTCGAGGCCTTCGCGGACGCGATCACCGAGGGCGAGCACGTGGCGAGCATCGACCGCGCCTACCTCCGCGGTGAGGTCGTCGGTGGCCCGTGGTCGCCGGCTCCGTGCGTAGGCGTCGAGGAGGGACCGCCCGCCGGCGACGACGAGTCCGAGGTGGAGACGGTGGACGCGGCGGAAGTGACGGCCCCAGGCGATGAGTTCGGTGCGGAGACGGTGGACGAGGTGACGGACGTCGCGGAACTGGAGGCTGTGGACATCGCTTCGGACGTCGAGGGCGCGGAGGCCCGGACGGCCACCGACGCGGCGGCCGGCGCGGCATCTGAAGATTCACCCGTGGACGACGACGCGGTTGCCGACTCCGGCAACTCCGTCGCGAAGGCCAGGGCCGCGTACCGGACGGCCGTGGGAGGCCGGGGTCCGCAGTCGGGCGTCCCCAGCCTGGTGGACGAGGACGACGCTCGGAAGGTCGGCACGATCGAGCGATACAAGCCGCACTTCACGCCCGACTGGGTCAGCGGCGGATTCGCCTATACGTCGGGCTACGGTTTCAGCGGCGCGGCGCAGATCGCGGTGAGCGATGTGCTCGGCAACCACCGCTTCTACATCGCCACCAACTTCTTCTCGAGTCTCGAGTCCAGCAACTTCAACGTGCTCTACGAGCATCTCGCGCGCAGGGCCAATTTCTCGCTGGGCGTGTACAACTTCAAGGACTACTACTACTCCGACCGCACGTGGCTCGGAGAGGACCTCGGCGAGAAGCGCTACTTCGCCGAGCGCAGCTACGGCGTGTCGGCCGGGGTCTCGTACCCCTTCAGCATGTTCAGTCGCGTGGAGTTCGACCTCTCAGCCATCTCGGTGGACAGGCAATACGCCGAGGAGAACGAGGAGGGCTACGTCGAACTCATCGACGAGCAGGTCGCGAGGTCGCTCGTCATTCCCAGCGTTCGCTTCGTGAATGACACCACCCTGTGGGGTTCCGTGGGTCCCCTGGGAGGCGGCAGATCGTCCGTCGTGCTCCAGCGAGCCTGGGAGACGGGCGGTGACTTCGCCTACCTCACGGGGATCGCGGACATGCGGAAATACGTGCGGATCGGCTCCCGTCACAGTCTCGCGTTCAAGGGCATCGCGGCGAGGAGTTCGGCGCGCAACGCGCAGAACTTCTACATGGGAGGCGTCAACAGCCTCCGCGGCTACGACGATTTCGAGTTCCGCGGGCGGAATCTCGCCCTGGCCTCGATCGAGTTTCGCTACCCGTTCATAGACCATCTGGAGATCGCTTCGCCCATACCGCTGTCGCTCTGGGGGCTGCGCGGAGTCATGTTCGTCGACGCAGGCGCCGCCTGGGACGACGGATTCCGCGGCGTCGTCAGCGGTTCGGGCGGCCACACGCTGAACGACATCAAGGCCAGCACCGGCGTCGGTGTCAGGATGCGGCTGTCGATGTTCGTCATACGCGTCGACTGGGCGTGGCCGACCGACCTTCAGAGCACCGGCGGCGCGATGACCCATTTCGCTCTGGGCGCCGAGTTCTGACCGTGGTCCGCTCGCGCGGCCGCCCCGTTCGCGCGGTCATCGAAACGGACGCGGTTCTCCGCGGGCGCCCGTCCCCGTTACGCGCAGGACCGCTCCTGACGCGCCCGCCCATGCGTATCCCCACGTGCAGGAGGAGGAAGCTCTGGGAACGGACCTTGTGAAGGACCTCAACCCCGTTCAGCGGGAGGCAGTGAGCCACGGTGAGGGGCCGCTGCTCGTCCTCGCTGGAGCCGGCAGCGGCAAGACGCGCGTCCTGACGTACAGGATCGCGCACCTCATAGGCGAGCTGGGGGTGAGCCCTCGGCGTATCCTCGCGGTGACGTTCACCAACAAGGCCGCCGAGGAGATGAAGCGCAGGGTGGTCGAGCTGGTGGGCGCCGACGCCCGGCACGCGTGGATCGGCACGTTCCACTCGGTATGCGCGAGGATGCTGAGGCGCGAGGCCGGTTGGGGCTGGTGGTCTCCGTCGTTCTCCATCTACGACGACAGCGATCAGACGGCACTCATCAAGAGCTGCATGGAGAGGACTTTCGTCTCGACCTCGGTCTTCTCGCCCAAGGCGATCCTCTCTGCGATCTCCAGAGCCAAGGACAAGCTCCTGACGGCCGACGGCTACCGCGGAACCGGCGGGGGCTACTTCGAGGAATGCGTCGCCAAGGTCTACGCGGAGTACGAGAAGGGACTCATCGAGAACAACGCCTTCGATTTCGACGACCTGATCATGCGGGCCGTCGGGCTTCTTCGAGGGACGAAGGAGGTCCTCGACGCGTATTCGGAGCGCTTCGAGCACATCCTCGTCGATGAGTACCAGGACACGAGCCACGCGCAATACGAGCTCGTGAACCTGCTTTCGTCGACGCACCGCAACATATGCGTTGTCGGTGACGACGACCAGTCGATCTACGGCTGGCGCGGCGCCGACATCTCGAACATCCTCGATTTCGAGCACGACCACCCCGAAGCCCTGGTGCTTCGGCTCGAACAGAACTACAGGTCCACGGGGAACATCCTCGAGGCTGCCCACGATGTCGTCAGCAGGAACGAGCGCCGGAAGGAGAAGAAGCTCTGGACCGAGAGGGACCAGGGGCGGAAGGTGGCGCTCGTCAGGTGCTCGAACGAGTATCAGGAGGCCGACGCCATAAGAGACCGCGTCGTCGAGCTGACGGCGGACGGAGCGCGCGACCACCACGAGTTCGCCGTGCTCTACAGGACGCACGCCCAATCGAGGGTCATAGAGGACAGCCTGCGTCGGGCGTCCGTTCCCTACGACATAGTCGGAGGTGTCAGGTTCTACGAGCGCGCCGAGGTCAAGGACGTTCTGGCCTACGCGCGCGTGATCTCCAACCCCGCCGACGCCGTGAGTCTGTCGCGCATCATCAACGTCCCGCCGAGGAAGATAGGGGACCGGTCGCTCGAACGCCTCAAGGAATTCGCCGCCGACCGACGCGTGTCGCTCCTGGACGCTCTCGCCCTGAGCGCGGAGGTCGAGGGGCTTCCCGCTGCTGCCCGGGACTCCGCGACGGCGCTGGCGGGCGTGCTCAAACGCGCGACCGTCAGAGCCGAGCACGACCCGGTCGACGCCGTCCTCGAGGGGCTGCTCACAGACACCGGATACCTCGAGTGGCTGCAGAAGAGCCGCACCGAGGAATCCGAACAGCGCGTGGCGAACGTGCAGGAACTGGTGTCCGCCGCTAGCGAGTTCGTCGAGTCCAGCGGAGAGGAGAGCCTGTCCGCATTCCTCGAGACTGTCTCGCTCGTGGCGAACATCGACCGGTGGGCGGACGGCGCGAACGCCGTGTCGCTCATGACCCTGCACAACGCCAAGGGGCTCGAGTTCGGTATCGTCATGATCCCGGGCGTGGAGGACGGACTCCTGCCACACGAGTCCGCCTTCCTTGATGACGAGGAACTCGAGGAAGAGCGTCGGCTCTTCTACGTGGGCATGACCCGGGCGAAGGACGAACTCCACGTGTTCTCAGCGGACACAAGGAGGAGGGCGGGCATGATGGAACTCCGTTCGGCCTCGCGGTTCCTGGATGAGATCGACCCGTCGCACGTGGAGGTCCAGTCGCTCTCGCCGGGACGTGGCCGGGGGGCGACTCCCGCTGCCGGCGGCTCTATCCGCACCTTCGCCGGGCGTCGTCGGGGGACGGCCTCGCGCTCTGGGGACGGCGCGTTTCCCGACTACGAGAGCTTCTCCCAGGAGGCGCCGGAGTTCGGCCCGGGAACGCGCGTGCGGCACGCCAGATGGGGCGAGGGCGTCGTGCTGGAGCTCGCGGGAGAGTCCGGCGACGCGGTCGCCCGCATCAGATTCGCCGATGACGTCGAGAAGCGCATCATGCTAAGGTACGGCAAACTGGAGGCCGTGTCGGACTGACGGTCGCGGTGCGGTCGAAGGTCATGCGGTGCGGTCGGAGGTCATGTCGGACGGGAGGGCGGAAGTGGCCGTCGAGAGAAGCGACGTCGAGCGCGTCGCGACGCTGGCCAGGCTTGCGTTCACGGATCTTGAGCTGGACTCGTTCACGGCCGAGATGAACGGGATCCTCGCTCTCTTCGAGGAGCTTGGCGACGTTGACACGGACGGCGTCGAGCCGGCCTTCCGCGTTCTCCGCCGGAGGAACGTCTTCCGCGGCGACGACCCGGGAGAGATGCTCCTGCCGGACGAGGCTCTCGCCAACGCCCCGGACGTTCACGAGGGCTCGTTCCGCGTCCCGGCCGTGCTTCCGAACGACTAGCGCCCGTCGCCGGGCGCGTTCATACGAGGCGCCGCTCCGGATGAACGGGGCGCCCACGCGTGGCAGGAATGAAACTCTACGAACTGACATTCTCCCAGATCCGTGGCGGCCTGACCGCCGGCAGCTTCTCGTCACGGGAGCTGGCCGAGTCGGTGCTCGACAGGATCGAGCAGGTTGAGCCCGCGGTGTCCGCTTTCGTCACGGTACGCGACCGCGAGGACGTTCTTGCCGAGGCTCGGGAGGCGGACGCGAAGCGCGCGGGCGGAGGCAGTCCAGGAGCTCTGTGCGGCGTTCCCGTCGCCGTCAAAGACAACATCTCCACCAGGGATCTCACGACGACCTGCGGCTCCCGGATGCTCGGGAGCTACGTGCCTCCCTATGACGCAACGGCGGTGGTTCGCCTCCGCGCAGCCGGCGCCATTGTCGTCGGGAAGACAAACATGGACGAGTTCGCGATGGGCTCGTCGAACGAGAACTCGGCGTTTGCCCCGACGCGCAACCCGTGGGACACGGAGCGCGTGCCCGGCGGGTCGAGCGGCGGCTCCGCCGCGGCGGTCGCGGCAGGAGAAGTGCCCCTGGCCCTGGGCTCCGACACGGGCGGGTCGGTGCGGCAGCCGGCGTCCTTCTGTGGTGTCGTCGGCGTCAAGCCGACCTACGGTCGCGTCTCCAGGTACGGGCTCGTCGCGTTCGCGTCCTCTCTGGATCAGATCGGGACCATGTCGAGAGACGTCGCCGGTGCCGCGGCGCTCCTCGCAGCCGTAGCCGGTGAGGACCCGCGCGACTCGACCACCGCCGACGAGCCGGTGCCGGGCTTCCTCGAAGAGCCTGTGGACGACCTCGCCGGCGTGACCATCGGGGTTCCCGACGAGTACTTCGGCGACGGTCTGGACGCCGGCGTGGGAGAGAGGGTGCGGGACGCGATCGAGGTCATGCGGGCACTCGGCGCATCGGTCAGGTCGGTCTCGATCCCGCATCTCAGGTTCGGTATCGCTGCCTACTACCTCGTCGCGGACGCCGAGGCGTCGTCGAATCTCGCGAGGTACGACGGGATCAAGTACGGTCACCGGTCGGCCGCCGCCGCCGACATCGAGAGCCTCTATCGGATGAGCAGGAGCGAGGGGTTCGGTGCGGAGGTCAAGAGGCGGATCATGCTCGGGACCTACGCGCTCTCCGAGGGGTACTACGACCAGTACTACCTGAAGGCGCAGAAGGTCCGCACTCTCCTGGCGCGCGACTTCGAGAGGGCCTTCGAGTCGGTGGACGCCGTCGTCTCGCCGACGTCGCCGACGACGGCGTTCTCGGTCGGAGAGCGTGCCGATGACCCCGTGAGCATGTACCTGTCGGATGTCTACACCGTTCCCGTCAACCTCGCCGGCATCGCGGCGCTCTCCGTGCCGTGTGGGCTTTGCACGTCGGGTCTTCCCGTCGGCCTCCAGATTATGGTCGGCAAGTTCCGTGAGTCCGTCATGTTCCGCGCGGCGCGGGCGTACGAGCGCGCCGCCGGCGTGTCTCTCAGTCCGCCCGAGCTGTAGGAGGTCCCGCTGGAGTTCGAACCCGTCATAGGCTTCGAGGTGCACGCGCAGCTCGCGACGCGCACGAAGATCTTCTGCGGATGCCTGAACGAAACGGGCGGAGCGCCGAACTCGCGCACGTGCCCCGTCTGTCTTGGCATGCCGGGAGCGCTGCCCGTGCTCAACGGGGCCGTCGTGGACGCCGCGATGGCGGTCGCGCTCGCGCTTGGCGCGTCCGTCACGGCGCGCGCGGGCTTCGCCCGCAAGAACTACTTCTACCCCGACCTGCCCAAGGGCTATCAGATCACTCAGCACTCAGAGCCTCTGGCCACTGGCGGGTATCTTGACGTGGAGGTCGGGGGGCAGGTCCGGCGCGTGGGCATACGACAGATCCACATCGAGGAGGATGCCGGCAAGAGCGTCCACTGTGAACACGACGCGGCCGGCGGCAGCCTGATAGACATGAATCGCTGCGGCGTGCCGCTGGTCGAGATCGTGACGCGCCCGGACATAGGGAGCGTTGATACGGCCGACGCGTTTCTGGTTGAGCTCCGGAGAATCCTGATCTACCTGGGCGTCACGACGGGCGAGATGCACGAGGGGAGCCTGCGCTTCGACACCAACGTTTCCGTCCGGACGAAGGGCGCGACGGAGCTCGGTACGCAGACCGAGATCAAGAACCTCAATTCCTTCAGGGCCGTCCGAGGGGCGCTCCATTACGAGATCGCCAGGCAGTGCCACGTGATGCGGGACGGGGGAGAGGTCGCGCACGAGACGCTTCTCTGGGACGACGCGGGCAGGCGTGCCGTTCCCATGCGGTCGAAGGAAGGCCTGTCTGACTACAGATACTTCCCCGAGCCGGACCTGGTCGATTTCGAGGTAGACGAGCCTCGCCTTGAGCGCGTGAGGGAGTCGATGCCGGAGCTGCCCCGCGCGTCGCGTCGGCGCCTGGTCGAGGACTACGCCATCCCGGAGTATGACGCGTCAGTTCTCACGGCGGAGCCCGCGACTCTCAACTTCTACGAGCGCACCGTGCGCGCCGTGACCTCGAGCCTGGGATCCGACGCGCCCCCGACCGTTGCCAAGAGCGTGAGCAATTGGGTGATGGTGATTCTCGGGGGCTACCTCAACGCGCGCGGCATCACTCTCGCGGAGCTGGCGGGGCGCCAGGCGCCCGGGGGACACGACGACGCGCAAGAGAGCGTGGGCGCCCTGGCCGGGCGCGTTGCGGACGTGATCACGTCGCGCCTGCGCGGCGAGGTCAGCGAGCCGGCTGCCCGTCGGCTGTTCGAGGCCGCGATGGAGTCGAGTGGTCCCGTCGGCGAACTCATCGAAACGCTGGGTCTCAAGTCCGCTTGCGACGACGAGGCCGTCAGGTCACTGGTCCGGGATGTGCTCGCCGCGCACCCGGACGAGGTCGCGCGCTATCACGCAGGGACGACGAAGCTCAAACGGTTCTTCGTCGGATGGGTACTCGGGCGAACGGGCGGCAGTGCCGATCCTGAACTCGTGGCCCGCGTTCTGCTGGAGGAACTTGGTCCGGGGGGGACGACTTGAGGCACACCGTGACACGCTCGCAAGACGAAGCACGAAGACGCGCATCCCGAGACGCGCTGTTCCCGACGCCTCTCTCTCGCCGCCGACCACCGACCGTGGCCGGGCTCGCGGCGGCCGCCGCGGCGTTTCTTCTCTGTTGCGCGTTTCTGGTCGGCTGTGGGCAGAGCGAAAGCTCCGGCGGGGGTGCCACGGGCAGCGTCGGCACTGAGGAATGGGAGCAGCCGGGCGGGCGTTGGCATCCGGCGCTCGATGGCGGGCTGACGGACGAACAGACTGCGGAAGTGGAGAGGTTGAGATCGCTCGGATACCTCGCTGGCTCGACGGAGACCCCGGACGTCTGGGGCATCACCGTGCACGACGAGGCGAAGACCTGGGACGGCCTCAACTTCTACACGTCCGGGCACACGGCGGGCGCGGTCCTGATGGACATGCACGGCAACGTGCTCCACGAGTGGAACCACAGCTTCATGGACGCGTGGCGCGCGGGGCCCGGCGGAGAGCTTCCGAAGTCCAGCAAGGGCTCGGGGTTCTGGCGTCGCGCCCACCTGTTCGCGAACGGCGACGTACTGGCCATCTTCGACGGCCACGCGATGATCAAGGTGGACAAGGACTCCAGGCTCATCTGGGCCCGGTTCGGCGGGTTTCATCACGACCTCGACGTCATGGAGGACGGGCGGATCTACACGCTCGTGCGCGAGCCGCGGATCGTGCCGCACATCAATGCCGATCTCCCGATACTAGAGGAGTTCGTCGTCGTGCTGGACGCAAACGGGAACGAACTCGAGCGCGTCTCGCAACTCGAGGCGATCGAGAGGGCGGGACGATACGACCTTCTGGAGGGCATGGAGCGGTCGGGCGACATCTTCCACACGAACACCATCGAGGTCCTGGACGGCAGATTGGCGGATCGACACCCCGCGTTCAGGGATGGGAACGTCCTCATCTGCATTCGGGAACTCGACAACATTGCCGTCCTCGACATGGAGAGAAAGGTCGTCGTCTGGGGTCTGGAGGGGCCGTGGCTCAAGCAGCACCAGTCGACGGTTCTCGACAACGGGCACATGCTCATCTTCGACAACGGGGGCAGCAGGGGCGCGTCGAGGGTGATGGAGTTCGATCCCCTGACGCTGGAGATCCTGTGGGTCTACAAGGGTGATGCCGACAACACGTTCTACTCGCCGCAGTGCGGCTCCAACCAGCGGTTGCCGAACGGCAGCACGCTGATAAGCGAGACCGACCGCGGGCGCGCAATCGAGGTGACGCCCGAGCATGAGATAGTGTGGGAGTACATCAATCCCGCTCAGGCCGGTGGCGAGGCCGAGTTCATCGCCTCGATCTTCGAGGTGATCAGGATCCCGACCGAGTACGTCACAGAGTGGCTCAGTCTCCCATGACGCCCTTCACCGGGCCGCGCCCGGCCCCGTTTATTGACTACCGCATGATGCTGTGGTATAATGTATCTGGCTGACCCGCCGCGGCCGGTCGTTGTTGAGTTGCGTCGGATAATCGGATTGCCGGCAGAAACGTCCTTACCTGGGAGGGACCGACATGTCGCAGACAATGTGGAAGGAGTCGCGTCGCATGGCGGTCGCTGCTGTTGCGACGTTGTGCCTGGTCGTCATCGGTGGGGCGAGTGTCTCGCGGGCTGCGCTGCCGGGCATCGAGGCCGACGGCGACCTCAGGGACTACGAGGCGGTCAACTGCAAGGCCATCGACGCCGTCTACGACGACGCGGACCCGGTCGGACACGCCGGCGACATCATGGCCTTCTACGCCGATCAGGGCGAGGACAGGCTGGTCTTCCGGGTCGGCATGTTCATGATGGAGATGATCGACGGCAGCGGCGACTGCTTCCGACGAGAGGGAACGCGCATCTACGTCCTCGTGGACTACGAGGACGGAGGGACCATGACGATGCCCGATGGCGTCGCGCGCCGCGTGCCCATCATGTGGGACACCTGCGTGCGGCTGGGGTACGGGGAGAGGGGGGCGTTCGAGGAGACGGCATTCGGCGCCGATCTTCGCGAGGTTCCGGAAGGACTCGTCCGCGCGTCGGCCGTCGTGCCGGAACTCCACACACTCGAGGGGTCGATCGAGCTGCCGGACGGATTCCGGGCCGCGGCCGCCAGAGCGGCCGGCGTCCGTGAGGCGGACTACGGACTCGTAGCAGGCGCCGTTGCGTCGGGCGAGGCGACGCCCGTCCGCTACCACGTCGTCGCCGTCGTCGACGGCGAGGTCGTCGATGAGCTGTCCGCCACCAACGAGCCGAGGCGCGGCGACCACAACGTGGCCTTCGCACAGCACGGCAACCAGGGCCTGACCTACACCACGGTCTTCTGGGGCGAGAAGGGTGAGAACGCGTCGTACGCCGGCGATCCGGCCAACCCGGACGACGGGTTCGACGAGCTCCTGGACGCGCACGACTACTACGACCTTCCGGGCAACTTCCACATGGCGGGGACGCTCATCACGGGCGCCGAGTGGCACGACCCGGCCTTCAACGACTCGCTCGTGAACGGCGTGGGCGAGGGCTGGGTGCAGATGCTGACGTCCGCCTACGCCCAGCACATCATGCCGTTCGTCTACGACGACATGAACAGCTGGTCCGTCTACACCCACCGCCAGCTGACCAACCACTACTACGGCCAGTGGCCGACGGTCGCCTGGGTGCCCGAGCGCGTGTGGCTCGAGAACCCCGACTCGGACGACAACGGCATCGACGCCTCCTGCTGCGTCATCGACAACACGCTCAAGGACGACTTCTACGACAACGACGTCGACGCCGTCATTCTCGACGACTACGTGCACTGCGCGGACATGAACGGCGCGTTCGACGACCACCACGTCTACGTGCTCGACAACGGGCTCAAGGTACTTCCGATGGACAACGACTTCAACGGCCAGATGGGCTACGACGCCGGCGCCGCCATGGCCACCATATGGGGCGGAACGTCGGACGAGATAATCCTCTACGGGAACGACTGGGAGGTTGCGGCCGAGGTCGCGGGCTTCGACATCTCCCACCCGAGCGCGCTCAACAACTACATCTACGTGCTCCAGCAGTGCAGCACCTACTCGGACCAGATCAGCGTCTGGAAGCTCGACGACGTCATCACGAGCTTCCCGACGACCGCCATCACGCTCCAGAACGGGACCTACGGGCTGCTCGGTGAGTGGTACGGCTACGGGGGCGGCTGCAACGACTGGTACTGCAACTGGGCCAGCTACGTGGGAGAGGAGAACCTCGACGGCCACGACCCCAAGTGGGGCTATCAGGGCGCTTGGCAGTTCGCGCACGACAAGGTCGTCGCCGGGCCCAGCAACGACCTCTCGGAGTCCGCGTGGTACGTGATGATGTCCATGCTGCACGAGACGGGCTGGCACGACGCCGGCGAGATCGCCGGGTGGGAGCACCGCTATTCCAATCACATCAAGAACGCCAACCCCTACTCGGAGGCCGCACTCTGGGCGGAGGGTCTCGGCACCTACGCCTCAAACCTCACCGGCTGCTCGCTGTGGGACATCGACGAGGACGGGCGCGACGAGGCGGTCATCTGGAACGACCGCGTGATGGCCGTGTTCGAGACTATCGGCGGCAAGGCCAACTGGATCTTCGCCAAGGGTTCGGGCTACGGCTACTCCGTCGTCGGCAACGACAACGTCTACTGGGCCGGTACCTCCGGCGACTGGAACGAGACCAATCACACCGCGGCGCTTTCCGACGTCAGTGTCGGGGGCATCGACAGGGAGCACGACGACTACGCCTTCGAGGTGGTATCGGCGTCGGGGAGCCAGGTCGAGCTCAAACTGACCCACGGCGGCGGCGCGGTCGAGAAGCGCGTGAGGCTGTCGACCGGCGATCCGTATCTGGACGTCATCTATGACGTGGGAGGCGAAACGGCCTACATCAAGAGCGGCTGGACGCCCGACCTCGTCGATCTCATCTGGGACCCCGAGCTCTACCGAGTCTGGGACCCGGGCGCCGGCAGCTACTGCGGGCAGCGCAACACCTCCAGCGGCGCCACAGCCGCGCTCGTTCTGGGCGCCGGCGGGGCCGGCCACAACGTCAGTCAGACCGCGACTCTGCTCGAGATCGACGAGATAGTGGGCACGGGGCAGTTCGAGTTCTACGTCTACGCCGGGTACGCCAGCGCGCCGGTCGCCGACGAGATCGCCGAGCTCGAGGCGCTGTCCGCCGGCCTGACCGATGTGCTCGATCCTCGTCCGGTCGTCGCGAACTACTACCCGAGCGCCGACCGCCTGGACATCGCGTTCAACGAGATCGTGCAGTACGACACGATCGTGAAGACCGGGATCGCCATAGACGAAGACGACGACGGCGTGGCCGAAGTGACTCTGACCACCGGCGCCACCGTAATGACCACCGGGGACGCGGCGGTCATCCAGATCCAGGTTGCGTCCGCCACGGCGGCGGCCATCGAGGCGCTCAATCCCGGGACGCTCGAGCTTCTGCTCGCAGTCGATTCGTTCTTCGATGTTGCCGGGAACGGGAACGAGGCGGTGGACAACACGGACGACGTCCGCGTCATCTACGGGGCGGACACTAAGATAACGATCGACGGCCTGATCGACCTCGACGAGTGGGCGCCCTACACGCTCGTGGTGGACGACCCTGACGACGATTCCGGGTGGCACCCGCCCGAGGACCCGGACATGAACGAGTTCTTCGGGCTCTACGCGGACTGGGACGAGGACTTTCTGTATCTGGGAATGAACGGCCAGATACAGGGCAACAGCTGGCTCCTTTACCTCGACACCGACCCGGGCGGGCCGTTGGGCCAGACCGACCTCACGGCCATCGACGCGTGGGAGCGGGGCGCGACGTTCACGGCGGCCGGCTTCAAGGCGGATTTCCAGTACGGCTGCTACCAGCACCAGAGCGCGTACGATTCCGACAGCTTCTTTTCGATCGACAACGCCACGACGACGACCGCGCTCACAGACTCCGTCATCTCAGCGTTCGATTCGTTCCACCTGAACGGGACGAGCGGAGGAAGCGAGTTGGCGATACCCTGGAACGCGCTCTACGGATTGGGTGCGGGAGCGGTTCCGCCGAACGCCTCGTTCTCGCTGGTCGCCTCGATCTGTTGGGACTCGGAGCCGGACGGAGAGCTTGGGGGCGATTCCGTGCCGTCGAACAGCTCGGCCACGTTGCCTGTGCTCGACAGCGTCTACACCATCACCATCGACCACGACGGGGACGGTGTGCCCGACGAGGGGGCCACCGGAGTGGAGGATGGAAGCGCCGTCGACGCGCGCGGTCTCCTCAGGCAGAACCACCCCAATCCGTTCAACCCAACCACTCGGATGTCGTTCGTCGTGGGCGGGGCCGTATCCGCCGACGTGCTACTCGAGATCTTCGACGTCCGCGGTGCGCGCGTTGCGACGCTGGCGGACGCGCGCCATGAGCCGGGCGAGCACTCGGTCGTCTGGGACGGCGTCGACTCGCGGGGGAGGAGCCTGCCGTCGGGTGTCTACTTCGCCAAGCTCACCGTCGGTGACGACACCGACGTGACGAAGATGATCATGCTGAAGTAGTATCGCCACAATCGAGATTCAGAACAGGCGGACAGGTCGTGTCCGACCGATCCGCATGGTTCGATCAAGGCCGCTGCGGGGCCAGCGAGGTGCGCCGTCCGATGCCGGGGCGGCGCGCCGGCGTACGCCCGGGGCGTAGCCCGCGCCCCGGCCCGGCCGTTCTCCCGTTGACGCCCCACACGCACCGCCCTATATTGGGGAAGGACAGGCTGGAACGACGGTCTTCCACGGAGGAGCGACATGGAAAGGGACAAGGTCGGGGAAACGACCGGCATCGACGGCTACCTGTTCAGGCTCATAGCCACGTTCGAGGCGGCGGCAATGCAGCAGCTCGGGAAGATAGCGCATCCCCTCACCGGCGATGTCGAGGAGGACCTTCCCGGCGCCGGCGATTCGATCGAGATGCTCGCGGCGATCCAGCGCAAGACGGACGGCAACCTAAACGACGACGAGAAGCGCCTGCTCGACCACGTGCTCTACCAGCTTCGGATGAATTACGTCGACGTGGTCAGGGAGCGGGGGACCGCCGAGCCCGATGAGGGATCCTCCGACGGGCCGACGGGAGAGCCGGCGGGCGAACCTGCGGGAGAGCCGGCGGGAGAACCGACGGACGAGCAGGCGACTGGGGCGACTGAGGAGAAGACGGAATGACGCGGTTCGAGCGGACCCCCACGTTCATCGAGAGTCCCATCCGCGTTGCGGCCGCGCACATCGCTCTGATGGCGGCGTTCGCGGTGTTGTTCGCGTCCGGCAGCGCGGCCGAGGTGCCGGGGCTGCCGGGAGGCTCCTCGCCCGGGGGAGGCGACCTCCTCCTGGTGAAGACGGCCAACCTCCAGACCAGGGGCGTGCTGACCATCCGCGTGGCGGGCGAGTACTTCGAGTCGCTCGACGCATCAGGTGTGTTTGGCGAGTCGGTTCTCGGTGAGTACACGACGGTGCGTCTCGGCGCAAGATATGGCCTGACTACGTGGCTCGAGGTGTGTGCGGACATCCCGGCCCGCAGGGCCGCGTGGGGGGAGACCCCGGGCGGGTCGGCGGACGTGACGGGGCTGGACGCTCCCATCCTGGGAGTCAAGCTCGGGGTGCCGACGGGGTCCTCGGTTCTTCGCGTCGCGCTGGACGGCCGCGTGGGCCTTCCGTTCGGCGACGAGATGCTGGTCGTAGGCGACTTCGGAGACGAACTGCACCTCGGAGGCAGCACCAGAACCGACATAAAGGTCGCCCTGCTCGTTACCGCCGATCTGACGGAGCGGGCGCCGCTGCGTCTTCACGCCAACGTCGGCTGGGCCTTTCACCGTAGCGAGGGGTGGGGCCGGCGTTTCTTCCCGGACTACTACCCGGCGCAGCCCGAGGACGGGGACCCGTCCGACAATGACGCCCTTCTCCTGCGCGGTGCCGTTGAGTTCCCGGGCCGTACGGTGGACCTCTTCACGGAGTTTCGCGGTGACATCACGAGCGACCGGGACCTGGTCGCTTTCAAAGAGAATCCTCTGACCATCACACCGGGTGTGCGCGTGCGGTTCGGAGCCGGATGGACCACGACGGCGGCGTTCTCGGTTGGCATCTCTGGCGACGACAGGGACACGCCTGACTTCGACCCGCACGACGCATATCCGGACTGGGCCGCGACCCTGATGGTGAGCTACGCGTGGCCGGTCTTCGCTGCCGACACGGACGGGGACGGCATCCCTGACTTCCGCGACGGTTGCCCGCGCCTTGCCGAAGACATCGACGGCTACCGCGACGCGGACGGATGTCCCGACCCCGACAACGACTCGGACGGCATCCCGGACGGTTACGACGGCAGGCCGCTTCTTATGGAGGACTACGACGGGTTCGAAGACGAGGACGGTGTGCCCGACCTCGACAACGACGGCGATGGTATCGTCGACGAGCGCGACATGTGCCCGAACGAGCGTGAGGACCTGGACGGCTTCGAGGATGAAGACGGATGTCCGGACGATTGAGCGAGAGCGGGTCGGGCGGCCACAGGAATCCCGTGCCTACCGTCGACGTCATCATTGAGTATCGGGGCGGGATAGTACTGATAGAGAGGCGGAATCCACCTCCGGGCTGGGCGTTGCCCGGAGGTTTCGTCGACCGCGGAGAGAGCGCCGAGGACGCGGCCGTCCGCGAGGCCGCCGAAGAGACAGGTCTGAACCTCCTGGAGCTCCGCCAGTTCCACGTCTACTCGGACCCCGCCAGAGATCCGAGACTCCACACCATCACCACCGTGTTCGTCGCCCGCGGGCGCGGCGAATTGAAGGCGGCGGACGATGCGGCGAACGCGCGCGTCTTCGACCCCGCGGAGCTTCCCGCGGAGGTGGCCTTCGATCACCGCCAGATAATCAAGGATTACATGTCCGGTACGTGGGAACGGCCCTAGAGCAGGGCGCCTAGGCCTTCTTCTTCCCCTCGCGATCTTTGGCCTCGCTCCAGACGCGGTCCATCGCTTCCAGTCCGACCTCGCTCAAGTTCTTGTCCCGGAATCTGTCCTCGATGAGAGCAAAACGTCTCCGGAACTTGAGGTTCGTCTTCCTGAGCGCGGCCTCCGGATCCACCGCGAGCGAGCGGGCGATGTTGACAATGGCGAATAGAAGATCGCCGAGTTCCTCTTCGTATTTCTCCTCGCGTCGGTCCGCGATTTCCACCCGCAGCTCCGCCAGCTCCTCATCGACCTTCGCGAGGACGTCCGCGAGGTTGTCCCAGTCGAAGCCGACCGCGGCCGCCTTCTCCTGAAGACGCCGTGATGTGAGGAGAGCGGGGAAGTCTCGCGGGAGCCCGTCGAGTATCGAGGTCCTCGTCGCGTGGCTCTTCTCCTCGAGCTTCGTGGTCTCCCAGTGGCTGCGAACGGCGTCGGGCGTCGCGGCCTCCATGTCGCCGAAGACGTGTGGGTGCCGGCGCCTGAGCTTAGCGTCGATGCCCTCGATCACGGCCGTAAGATCGAATCGATTTCCCTCTTCCGTCATCCTGGCTATGAACACGATGAGAAAGAGGAGGTCGCCTAGTTCGTCGCGAAGCTGCTCGTCGTCTTCGGCGTCCAGTGCCTCGAGGACCTCGTGGAATTCCTCGACGAGGTGAGGACGGATGGTGGAGACGGTCTGAGCACGGTCCCACGCACACCCGTCGCCGGGCGAGCGAAGCGTAGCCGTCAGCTCAACGAGCCTGTGGAAAGCTTCAGTGGGTTTGCCTGGCATTCGGCACGTTCCCTTCCGTTGCCACCCGGCGGTACGAACCGGCCCGGGCTGTCAGTATAGATGGCAGATATGGTCTATGGTGCGCCGGGAGTCGGCAGGCCGAGCGGCGACAGGAGCGTAACGATACAAGACCCCACAATGCTTTTCAATCGCAACTCGCGCTACGGCGCTCTTCTGCACGAACCGGGGGCGGATCGGGGAAGCCGGGGAACAGGCTGCAATATGAGGATAAGATGCTATTCTGTGTAGAGTTAACGGTTAACAATAGCGCTGGCACGTGGCTTGCATCTTCCGGGCGCGAAAGCGGCGTAGATAGGGCACTTCCGGTGCACAACACCCGGGTGCGAGCCGCTGAGCACGAGCCCTCTGAGCTACGGCAGGAGAGGGCTCGGGCGCTTTTGCTCTTTGACAGCCTCAGAGAAGCACGAATGACGCGAGGCGAAAGGCCTTGCGGGCCCAAAGTGGCTGTGATAGTAGACATTGGCTTGGCGCGGGGCGGTCTGGACGGGCTTCGGAAAGGGCTCTTGCCGTGCGATTCTCCACCTGGGTCGAGATAGATCTGGACGCTCTCACTCACAACATCAGCGAGGTGCGGTCGCGCATCAACGCGGGCCAGCGGGTGCTGCTCGTGGTCAAGGCTGACGCGTACGGCCACGGGGCGGTAGAGGTGTCGCGCGCGGCGGTGTTGGCTGGAGTCGATATGCTCGGAGTCGCGACACTCCAGGAGGGGATCGAGCTGCGACAGGCGGGGATCGCGGCGCAGGTGCTGATCCTGAGCCCTCCGATGGAGAACGAGACCCGCGACATTATCGAGTACGACCTAGCCTGCAGCGTCCCGAGTCTGGGGATCGCGAGGGCCCTGTCGCGCGTCTGCGTCGACAGGGGGAAGACCGGCTCGGTGCATGTTGAGGTGGACACCGGCATGGGCAGGAGCGGCGTCGGGCTGGACGAGGCGCTCCCGTTCGTCACAGCGGTAGGGAAGCTGCCCAGCCTGTCCCTGGACGGCATCTACACGCACTTCCCGGCGTCGGACGACGACGCCGACTTCACGATACGGCAGGTCTCCGAGTTCGTTCGACTCCTGACGCGTCTCGAGCGAAAGGGGATAGCGGTTCCCCTGAAGCACGCGGTCAACAGCGGCGCGGTCCTTGGAGTGGACGCGTCGTTCGCGGCGCCGCTGAACATGGTGCGACCGGGCATCATGGTCTACGGACTGAGCCCCTCGGGAACATCCCCGGGTGACGCGGAGCTCCGACCCGTGATGACCTTCAAGTCCCGAATAGCCCAGATCAGGGAACTGCCGGAGGGGCACCCCGTGAGCTACGGGATGACCTTCCGGACTCCTGGGCCGATGCGCGTGGCGGTGATCCCGGTGGGCTACGGACACGGCTACAGCTGGAGGCTCTCCAACGCCGGCGAGGTGCTCGTCCGCGGGAGGAGAGCCCCGATCGTCGGGCGCGTGACGATGGACGTGACGCTCGTGGACGTGGACGCGCTCCCGGACGCTCGTGTGGGAGACGAGGTGGTGCTCTTCGGAAGACAGGAGGACGAAGAGATCACGGTGGACGAGGTGGCGGCCCGAGTGGGCACGATCAACTACGAGATCATCTGCGGAATCGGCAAGAGGGTCACCAGGGCGTATATACGGAGCGGCGAGACCGTAGGCATGAGGACGCTGACGGAGCGACGCGCCGTCGGAAGGCGCCCCCGGGCCGACGAGAAGTGAGTTTCAGAGCCCCCGGAACGGGTCCGGGACGGCAAGTGAGGCTCGCTTCACAGACGTTCCAACAGAGGTGGAAACGAGGGGTGTTCGGATTCCGTAACTTGACAAAGCACCCGGTGTTGGAGGTCTCGACGGACACGGTTACAGCGGAAAAAAGAAGGTTGACAGATTTTGAAGGCCTGTGCTAGATTGCCCCAAGCCCCGAGAGGGATGGGGCCTGCAGAGGCTAAGGAGCAGCATAAGACTGGGGGTTCCAACGTTAGGAGGCCACCTCTGTGGTGGCATGTCCAACGTCGAAGAGGAGGTGACACAAGGGAGTTTTTCGGACAGTGAGGTGAGAGACGAATCGCCACCAGGAGAGGTGGCGGGTACTCTTCGCCTGCGGCGTACGTGGACCGCAGTGTGGAGTTCCGGGTTGCGGTTACCTGCTGACTGTGGGCCGCGGCTTTGGAGTGGACATGCCCTTCTAGGAGGTTGTGGGATGGCAAGAGAGAACCGCAGCGACAGAGGCGCGATGCTTGCGCTCGCTTCTCTTCTGGTCGTGTTCTCGCTGATGGTAGCTGTGGCCACCCCTGCCGGAGCGTACTACTACGATTCGGACGGGGATGGTTTGCCGGACTTCTATGAGATCAAGCACGGCATTCACGGCGACGTCACCGACGAAGGAAACGACTGGGATGGTGATGGCCTGCTGGATACCCAGGAGGACGTCAACCTCAACGGTATCGTCGATGTCGGCGAAACGGACCCGGCCAATTGGGACACGGACGGGGACGGCATCTCTGACGGCATTGAGGGTCTGGTCGACAGCGCGCAGGATCAGGACACGCTGATCAACGCGCTCGATCTGGATTCCGATGGCGACTTCATTCCGGACGGCGACGAAGACGTCGACGGTGACGGAGTGCAGGACGTCGGAGAGACGAATGCGCTCGACGCGGACAGCGACGACGACCTTCTGATCGACGGTTGGGAAGCCATGTGGGGCACCGACCCGCTCGATCCGAACAGCGACGACGACGGCTGGACCGATTACGAGGAAGTCATCCTCTACGGGACGAACCCGAACGACGATGACACGGACGGCGACGGTCGTATCGACGGTATCGGTAACGAGGACGAAACCGACGCCGACGGCGACGGCGCGATCAACGCGGCCGACTTCGACAGCGACAACGACGGTCTCACTGACGGTCAGGAAGACTTCAATGAGAACGGCGTGTGGGACTGGACGGAAGTCGGCGGTCGCCCGATCGAGGGCGAGACCGACCCGACGCTGTACGACACCGACGGTGACGGCTTCAGCGACGGCTACGAGGTCTACGAGCGGAGCAGTGATCCTCTCAACGGCACCGACAACGACGGTGACGGCTGGTTCAACGGCGAGGAGATCGCGCTCTACAAGACCGACCCCGACAACGTCGACACCGATGGCGACGGTCGCTGGGACAGCCACGGCAACGAGGGTGCGCAGGATTCGGACGGTGACGGCCTGATCAACGCGCTCGACCTCGACAGCGACAACGACGGCATCGACGACATGTACGAAGACGTCGACGGTGACGGCGTGGTTGACGCGACCGAGACCGACCCGACGAACGTTGACACGGACGGCGACGGCCTCAACGACAACCACGAGTACAACATCTACGGGACGAGCCCGATAGACGCCGCCGATCCTTACGACGGCGACAGCATCGCCCCGGGTCTTGAGATGTACACCTACAAGACCAACTTCGATATGAATGACACGGACGGTGACGGGGTGGTCGAAGGGACGACGGGCGGCACCGATGCGGTCAACAGCAACCTGGATCAGTTCAGGCCCAAGCCCTTCGGTGACTCGAGCATCAACGCGCTCGACATAGACGCCGACGGCGACGGCCTCCTGGATGGTGACGAAGCGTCCTACGGTACAAGCATGACCGACTGGGACAGCGACGACGACTTGGTGCTGGACGGCGCCGAGGTCCACATCTGGGGTACCGATCCTGCGGACGACGACACGGACGGTGACGGTCTTGAGGACGGCGAGGAGATCTCGCTCGGGACCGACCCGCTGAACGTCAACACCGACGGCGACTACGTCAACGACGGAGTCGAGGTGAACAGCTGGGGTTCGAACCCGCTCGATCCCGACACCGACGGCGACGGCATCATGGACGGTGAGACGCTCACCGGCACGTACCTGGCCGCCGACGGCGTCACCGTGATGAACTGGTCGTTCACGGAAGACGACAGCGACCTGGAGCTTGGCGGTGGCGGTGACGGTCGTTCCAACGTGCTCGATACCGACTCCGACTGGCGCGAGTCTCAGCTGCCTACGGGGTTCTACCAGTACTTCCATGACAGGACCGAGCTGGCCTACGCCGACTACATCTCGGCGAAGAACGCACGTGAGGGGACCCTCTGGCACGTGAGTGGTCTGAACCCGGGTAACCCCGACACGGACGGCGACGAGGTCTCGGACGCGGAGGAGGTCGCGAACTACTCCGATCCGCTCGATGCGTCTGACACCGTCAGCAGTCCTGCCACAGCCGTTGATTCGGACGGCGATGGTCTGTACGACATCGAGGAGTACGTGCTCCAGGGCATCGCGGTGCCGACCATGCATCTGACGGTGGACTTCGACGGCGACGGCCTGTGGGACGGCGACGAGCTGCACCCGAACTGGTTCACGCTCGACGCGGTCGCTCAGCCCTGGGCCACCAATCCGCTCGACGACGACATGGACGGTGACGGTCTCGACGACGACGTCGAGGTCGGGCTTGGGACGAACCCGCACTACGGTGACACCGACGGCGACGGCATCGCCGACAACAACGACAACAACTGGTACGATGCGCTGGACGCCGACGTCGACGGAGACGGTCTCTACGACGGCTACGAGGACGCCAACAAGAACGGTGTCTGGCAGTCGGCCAGTCCCTACTTCGAGACGAACGCGCTGGACGGTGACACCGACGACGACGGTATCTACGACGGCGACGAGCTGATCTTCGGCACGCTGCCTCTCGATACGGATACCGACAACGACGGTCTCGGCGACGGCCTCGAGGTCGGATACAACTTCGGCAACATCGATCCCTACACGGTCGGCTGGGTCGCTGGAGACGGCGACGACGACACCGGCACGAAGACCGACCCGCGTATCGTCGACAGTGACTTCGACGGCATCGACGACAACGTCGAGGACGTGAACCTGAACGGCATGGCCGATGCTGGTGAGACGGACGCCGCCGACAGGGACACGGACGACGACGGACTGCCGGACTACTACGAGGTCTTCGGAAACGTGGCCAGCTCGCCGTACTGCGTGGGCTGGGTCGATAACTCGCTCGACCTGACGGACCCCACACTGACCGATACGGAAGCCGACGGTCTCAACGACGACGACGAGTTCGGCCAGGAGTGCGATCCGAACGTCGGCGACACCGACACGGATTCGTATCTCGACGGCGACGAGTACCTGAGCTACGGTACGGATCCCACGAACATGGACACGGACAGCGATGGCTGTGACGAGGGTCTGGTCGAGGATGCGACGAACGACAACGACAACGATGGCATCAACGATGCCATGGACGTCGACAGCGACAACGATTGGATCTGGGACTGCGACGGTGACGAGAACTACGTTGACGACGTCGATGGTGACGGTCTGGTCAACGTGTGGGACAACGACACCGACAACGACCTCCTGTCCGATCGCATAGAAGCTGGTCTGGACACCTGGCACGAGTTCTCCGACAACGACCGTGACTTCGACGAGGACGGTCTGCTTGACGGTGCGGAGTACTACCAGGCGGTCCATCAGCCGCACACGGGCGAGGTCGGGTTCGAGGCTTCGGATCCGAAGCTGTTCGACACGGACAGCGACGGTCTGCACGACGGCTTCGAGCGCGGCATGATCGCGGCCATCCCGGTCGACCCGGTCTACGGGGGCACGAACCCCGATCCGGGCTTCTGGGACTTCGACGGCCTCGACAACTCGCATCCGTCGCTCTACGACACCGACATGGACGGGTGGTCGGACTACGATGAGGACATGGACCTCGACGGCGACAACGCCGACATCGGCGTTGGCAACACCGAGCCCGATCCTCGCGACGACGACACCGACGATGACGGTCTCATCGACGGCTACGAGCTCGCAATGGGTGGCACAGGGACCGACTGCCTGCTGCACGACACCGACGTCGACGACCTGATGGACGGTCTCGAGTGGGGTCTGCTGGCGGCGATGGGTCACGACACCAACCCCGTGAATCCGTTCCCGGGTCATGCGCGCTACGATGTAATCTCCGCGGAGATGGGCGCCTACACGACCGACCCGACGAACCTGGACACGGACGGTGACACGCTCTTCGACGGTTTCGAAGATGACGACTTCGACGGTTATCGCGACGGGAACAGCCCGTACGACACCTCCAGCGACTGGGGCGGTGTCGGCGAGACCGACCCGAACGTCTGTGACACGGACCGCGGTGGTATGGACGACGGCGCCGAGTTTGGTAACGGCACCGACCCGCTCCTCAATACCGTCGGTGACTGGGACATCGACATCGACAACGACGGCGCGGACGCAGTTTCGAACGTGCTGAACGTCGGAGCCGATGGCGCCGGTATCGTGCCGACCGACTCCGGTTCTGCGGACCTTGTCGTCTGGCACGCGGACGTGGCGAACAACCCCGATGCGGACGGCTACTCCATGGCCACCGGTCCCATCGACGACGTCTACTTCGCGGCAACGTCGCTCCACTGGGCGGGCGCGCATTCGGCGACAAGCTACACGCCGACGCCGGACACCGCGGACTGGATCCACTACTCTGCCGTGAGCTTCAGCCCGTCGAGCATCGACGGCTTCGCAGTGGGAGCCTCGCAGCTCGTCACGGTCTCGGTCGATGTGCCCCAGGGCGCGATGCCCGGTTGGTACGTGGGCTACGTTCAGGTAGAGACGGAGAGAGAGAACGCCAGCTGGCCCGGCGACTGCATCTCCGAGCAGGAGTTGCCTGACGACTGGATCGAGCTCCGGGTCTGGGTCGGACCGCAGAAGGACATCGACATCTGCGACGACGACGACGACCCGCTCGGTGTCGGCCTGGCGAGTGACCCGTACGACTTCTGGGAGCCGGCGGAGATCGGCGAGATGCACCTGATGGGTGCGCCGATGCATCCGAACGGCATCCAGGGGATGTTCAGGGTCGCGAACCCGAACACCTACCCCGACGGCGACTGGCCTTATCCCGGCCACGCGCCCGACGGGATCAACGACTACAACGGTCTCGCTGCCCTGCCTCATATCTGGCGCGACTGGGATCTGAACACGTTCGATCCTCAGGGCAACGTGAATCTGACGTACGCCATCAAGGCGCAGTTCGAGTCACCGATGGGACCTGTTGATCCGACCTCGGCGATCAGTTTCGATGCGCCGCTCTCGGCCAGCATGGCCCTTGCGACGATCGACTCGTTCTACGTCTACATCGACACCTCGACGCTGCCTGGCGGTATCTACGAAGGTGTCGTGAGGGTGTACGAGGACATCCCGCATTCGCCGTTCGGACCCAACGGGGTCTGGGACGTCGACGAGGTGTCCGACACGTTCGTGCTCGAGTTCATGCTGGTTCTGCCTGATCTCGACATCGACAACGACTACGGCAACATGGCCGGTAACGAGCTCACGATCGATGTGTATCCGGGCGACGTCGACATCATGATCGGCGAGTTCCAGTGCTACGCGGCTGGTCCTTCGACGAACGTCGACAGCTGGGACGGTCCCGGTACCGAGAGCATCTACGACATCGCCTACTACAGCCCTACTCTCGGGACGCTCCAGAAGATCCCGGCGGACGGCTCGGGCTACGTGAGCATCTACCCGAGGCTGCCCGGTAGTACTGACGCGATCGAGGTGCGGCTGAGCGGTCTGATGAACGACGTGCTCGTTCTCAACGGTCCGTCCAAGCTCTACCGCCTGACGGTGGCGGACGTGCCGCTCGACCTGCCGGCTGGTACCTACCGCATGGATCACCCGACGAGTTGGGTGCCCGGCGACGGTACCGTGCCGATCGCGGCTCGTGGTCTTGACACCGGAATGGGCTGGCTGCCTGGCGAGGCCGGACCGGCTGTCGTCTACGACCCGACTATCCCGGCGGTCGCCAATCTCATGGACTTCTTCCAGCTGACGATTAACGTCGCCGCGATGATCGACGTCGAGTTCGACGAGTCGAGCTGGAGCATGACGGGCGACCCGGGTGACGTGCTCTGCGACAACGTGACCGTCAACAACATCGGCAACGCCGAAGCTGACGACGTTCACTTCGAGGCCGGTAACCTCATCGGGCAGTCGTACGGTGCGGTCATCAATTCCTTCGCAGTCGGCTTCGATCCGGCGAGTGTCACTGTGGCGCTCGACGGCAGCACGTCTGTTGAGCTGTGCGTCGCTGTTCCGCTCGGAACGAGGGCCGACACCTACGTGGGTACGGTCTTCCTTCTTGCGGACGGCGAGGAGCAGTTCGACGACCTGACTGTCTCAGTGACCGTCAACTGCATTCCTGAGCTGGATGTCTCGGCCGACGTGGCCGTGCTCCCGCTCTACGATGCAGGGACGACCGCTGAAAACAGCAGGGTGTTCACGCTGACCAACGAAGGCAACTGCGACCTGACGAGTGTCAGTGGTTCAGTGGCCATCAATGGCGGCTTCGTGACCGTCGTGACCATCGACGGGGTCGTCGAGTACGGCGACGTGGTCGAGGGTCTTGTTTCGGTCGCAGCTGACAAGTCGTTCCCCGCTGGTACGTATCACGGCACGGTCACTCTGACGGCCGCCGGCGGAGCGACGGACAGCTTCCCGATCACGGTGATCATGCCGCAGTTCCCGGAGATCGTGTTTGATCCCGATTACGACGGCGAGATCGCTGAGGACGGTGTGGCAGGCGAGACGGTCCTTGTGGACGTCACGCTCGTCAATACGGGCAACGTGGCGATCACTTCCGGCATCACCTTCGCGATGGAGGACCTCGTCGGTCCGAGCGGTTCGGTGATACCGGGTGCCGACGCGACATTCCCGGAGGGTCTGGCCGTTGCTTACGACGACGAGACCATGTTCCATGTCATGGTCCCGGTGCCCGAGGGTCTGCTCGGCCAGAGCTACACTGGCACGATGCAGGTGCTGCACGAGGGCGTCGAGATGGATGCGCTGGAACTGACGATCACGCTGGACCGCGGTGATGATTACATTGCCATCTACCCGAACCCGGTCAAGCTGGGTGAGAGCGATGGCGTCACGATCGCCCTGGGCGACCTCACGGGTCCGCTCGCCATCAACGTCTACGACATGTTCGGCGGTCTGGTTGCCGAGCTGACTGCGGCGACGAGCGCGCGCGACGAGGACGTGCAGTGGGATCTGCAGAACGACGACGGCAAGACCGTGGCAAGCGGTATGTATATCGTCACGATCGACACCGGCGACGAGGTTGTTACGCGGAAGATCATGGTCATCAAGTAAGAGGCCATACTTGCCAGTGGGCGGGGGGGACCCCTCCCGTCCACTGGAATCAAGGAGGTTATAGAATGACTAGAAAGCTCGGTCTTCCTCTCATGCTGGTCGCCGCTTTGGTCGTGTCGACCGTGGCCTGGGCGGGGGACGGTACGGCGGGAAGCACGTATCTGGACGTCTTCGGCATCGGAGTCGGTGCGGGGCCCAGCGCCATGGCCGCGTACACGGCTGCTCCCGGTGACCTCTGGAGTCTCACTTACAACCCCGCGGGGCTGGCCAACATGGACCGCCTCGAGGTGGGAGTAAGC
>JBDRFG010000113.1:0-26191 GCA_043819135.1 Candidatus Eiseniibacteriota bacterium
CGAGCACGAGGGCGCCATCGGGATACCCTTCACCATGCTCGCGCTCGAGGAGTGCGGGAGGAAGCTCTTCGCCAACGTCGTCGCTCTCGGCGCCGTGGTCGAGCTGACTGGTGTCGTCCAGTGGGAGAGTCTCCGAGCGGCGGTTCTGGAACGAGTCCCCAAGGGCACGGAGTCGATAAACGAGAAGGCCCTCACGCTGGGCAGGTCTGCCGCGAGGGAGGCTCGGAATGAGTCCTGATGCATCGATCGCGTTCCTGATGATCAAGCCGTGCGCGGTCGCCGATGGGCACATCGGCGACATCGTGGCCGCGCTCGAGTGCGCGGGCTTCTCCGTCGCGGGCATCGCGTCGCGGAAGCTCACCGCGGCCGAGGCGAGCCTTCTCTACGACGTTCACGAGGGCAAGCCCTTCTTCGGCCCCCTGGTCGACTTCATAACATCCGGGATGACCGTCGGACTGCTTCTGAGCGGACCCGGTATCCCGGCTCTCAGGAAGCTCATCGGAGCGACGGACCCCTCCAAGGCAGAGCCCGGCACGATCAGGGCGCTGTACGGAAGGAGTCTCCGCGAGAACGCTGTTCACGCGTCCGATTCGAACGAGAGGATCGAGCACGAGGCGCGCTGCTACTTCGAGGATTGCCCGAGGACTCTGACCGCGGACGTTCTCCAGGACGTGGGCGGCGCGGACCGGGAGGACAGATGACGGACGCAGTAGGTTTGGGCGGAGCGACGCCCGAGCAGCTCTCCATCGTAGACCGCATCGCGGAAGGGCTCGGTGGGGTGCGGGGCGCCCTGATCCCGCTACTTCAGCAGGTCCAGGCCGAGATCAGCTACCTGCCGCCGGCAGTGATGGACCGCATCGCCGAGAGGTCCGGCGTGCCCGCCGCACGCGTCTTCGGCGTCGCGAGCTTCTATTCGCAGTTCAGGCTCGAGCCGGTAGGCAAGCACATCATCAGGGTGTGCCAGGGCACGGCCTGCCACGTTCAGGGGGCCGTCGCAATATCGGAGGCCGTTTGCGACGAACTGCGTGTCGCGGAAGGCGAGACCACGGAGGACGGGGAGTTCACGGTGGAGCCGGTGGCGTGCCTGGGCTGCTGCAGCCTGGCTCCCGTCATCATGATAGACGAGAACGCGTTCGGTCGGCTGACGCCGGACGAGGCGAGGAAGACCGTGAAGAACTACGGCGCCACTCGGACCGGCGGCGGCGCGAAGGCGTGACCGGCTGACCAAGAGGGTATTGATGGCGGACCAGACGACAGCGAGCAGGGTGACGGTCGGACTCTCGAGCTGCGGCATAGCGGCCGGCGCAGCTCACGTGTTCGACGAGTTCCGGAACGAACTCGAGGGCAAGGGGCTGGGCGTGCTCCTCAAGCGCACCGGCTGCATAGGCATGTGCTATCGGGAGCCGCTGGTCGACGTGGACATTCCGGGAGCAGGGCGCGTGACGTATGGTGGCGTGACTCCAGAGCAGGTGGCCCGGATCGTCGAGGAACACATCGTCGGCGGTCGTCCTGTCGAGGAACTGATGGTGAGGGCGGAGGGGAAGGAGCTGCCGGACGACTCGTACTACGAGCGCCAGGTCAGGCTGGTCCTCCGGAACGCCGGGTTGATCGACCCCGAATCGATAGACGACTACATCGCCGCGGGCGGCTACGACGCCCTGAAGAAGGCGCTGACCGACATGACGCCCGAGGGCGTTATCGAGGAGGTCAAGGCGTCGGGGCTTCGCGGCAGAGGAGGGGCGGGCTTCCCGGCCGGCATCAAGTGGGAACTCTGCGCGAAGCAGGAGGCGACGCCCAAGTACATGATAGTGAACGCTGACGAGGGTGACCCCGGCGCGTTCATGGACCGGAGCATTCTTGAGGGCGACCCCCACTCCGTTCTGGAAGGCCTCACGATCGCCGCGTACGCGATCGGCGCGTCCGAGGGGTACGTCTACGCGCGGGCGGAGTACCCGCTCGCGGTCAAGAGGCTCAAGATGGCCATCGCCGATTCGCTGGAACGCGGATTCCTGGGCGACAACATCGCGGGCTCGGGCTTCAGCTTCCATGTGGGCATAAAGGAGGGCGCGGGCGCGTTCGTGTGCGGCGAGGAGACGGCGCTCATCGCCTCGATCGAGGGGAAGCGCGGTATGCCCAGACTTCGTCCGCCGTTCCCCGCGGCCGAGGGTCTGTGGGGCAAGCCGACGAACAACAATAACGTCGAGACCTACGCGAACATCCCGTGGATAGTCCTGAACGGCGCCGAGGCATACGCCTCGTACGGCACGGAGACCAGCAAGGGGACGAAGGTCTTCGCGCTGGCCGGGAAGATCGTCAGGGGAGGCCTCGTCGAGGTCCCGATGGGCATACCGCTCAGGGACATCATCTTCGACGTCGGCGGCGGCATTCCAGAGGGCCGCAAGTTCAAGGCCGTCCAGCTCGGGGGACCCTCGGGCGGGTGCGTTCCCGAGGAGCACATCGACATCAAGATCGACTACGAATCCGTCACGAAGACGGGCGCCATCATGGGGTCGGGCGGCATGGTGGTGATGGATGACAGGACATGCATGGTGGACATCGCCCGTTTCTTCCTCCAGTTCACGCAGGACGAGAGCTGCGGCAAGTGCACGTTCTGCCGCATCGGCACCAAGCGGATGCTGGAGATCCTCGACAGGATCACCAGGGGCGAGGGCAGGGAGGGTGACATCGAGCGTCTCGAGGAGCTGGGGCAGAAGATCGTTTCCTCGTCGCTGTGCGGTCTCGGACAGAGCGCGCCCAATCCCGTACTCACCACGATCAGATACTTCCGCCATGAATACGAGGCGCACGTCAACGAGAAGCGCTGTCCGGCTCTCGTGTGCAGGCCTCTTCTGACATACGAGATCGATCCCGACAAATGCATCGGCTGCACGCTGTGCACGAAGGTGTGTCCCGTCGGTGCCGCTTCGGGTGAGCGAAAGAACCCGCACGTGATCGACCAGGATCTCTGCACCAAGTGCGACGCGTGCCGGAAGGCGTGCAAGTTCGAAGCCGTCACCGTCAGATGAACCGGCGAAGAACGGCGCACGCGGCACGCCGCGTCTTCGGAGAGGAACAGTTTTGGCTCTGGTAACGATTTCTCTGAACGGACATGAGTGTGAGGTCGAGAGCGGGATCACGATCCTCGAGGCCGCGCGAGCTAACGGCATAGAGATCCCGACCCTGTGTAACGACGAGCAGCTCGAACCGTTCACGTCCTGCTGGGTCTGCGCCGTCAAGCTGGAGGGCATGCGGCGCTACGTGCCCTCCTGCGGCACGAGGGTCAGTGCGGGCATGAAGGTCTGGACCGACACGGAGGACGTTCTTGCGGTCCGGAGAATGGCGCTGGAGCTTCTTCTCTCGAATCACCGCGGTGACTGCGTCGCTCCCTGCAAGGCGGCGTGCCCCGCCGGCGTGGACGTGCAGGGCTACATCGCCCTGATCGCGGAGGGGCAGTACCGCGAGGCCACGAAGCTCGTCAAACAGGTCAACCCGTTCCCACTTTCCATAGGCCGGGTCTGCACGCGGCCGTGCGAGACCGACTGCCGCCGGAACGCGGTGGACGGACCCGTGGCCATCGACTACCTGAAGCGCTTCGCGGCCGACTGGGACATCCAGCACGACGATCCCTACTCACCCGCGGTGCCACCTGCGACCGGCAAGAAGGTCGCGGCCGTGGGCGCGGGTCCCGCGAGCCTCACGCTGGCCTACTACCTCCGTCAGAAGGGTCACGACGTGACCATCTTCGAGGCGCTGCCGGCGCCCGGCGGAATGCTGAGGTACGGCATACCGGAGTACCGCCTGCCCAAGGCGACGCTCGACGAGGAGGTGGGACTCATCACCGCCCTCGGCGCCGAGGTCCGGTACGGGCGTGCCATGGGACGCGATTTCGCGCTCTCCGACCTCTTCGCGGACGGCTACGACGCGATCTTCTTAGGGCTGGGCGCCATGGGCAGTCGCATGATGAAGGTCGAGGGCGAGGAGCTGGACGGCGTCTGGGCCGGCACGGAGTTCCTCAAGAAGATGGGACTCGAAGAGACGGTGGGTATAGGCCGTCACGTTGCCGTCATCGGTGGCGGGAACACGGCGGTCGATGCCGCGAGGACCAGTCTGAGACTCGGCGCCGACAAGGTCACAATCGTCTATCGGCGCTCGAGGGCCGAGATGCCGGCATGGGATGTCGAGGTCGAGGCGGCGCTCCACGAGGGCGTCGAGATGCACTTCCTCGCCGCGCCCACGAAGATAGAGGGGGCCGGGCGTTGCGAACGCCTGGAGTACATCGAGATGGAGCTGGGTGAACCCGATCAGAGCGGCAGGCGTCGCCCCGTTCCTATCGAGGGTTCCGAGAAGATACTCGAGGTCGACAACGTCATCGCGGCCATCGGACAGGTGCCCGACCTCTCGGCCATCAGTGACACGGTCGAGAGAGACGGGAGCGCCATGGAGGCGCAGCTCGGACTTACCAGGTGGGGCACCATCGTCGCCGACGAGGTGACCGGAGCCACCTCGGTGCCGGGCGTCTTCGCCGGCGGCGACGTCGTCACCGGCGCCGCCACGGCCATCGAAGCGATCGCCGCCGGAGGGCGTTCCGCCCGGGCGATAGACCGGATGCTCAGGGGAGAGGACGTTTGCGCGGTCGAGCCCTTCTTCAACATCCAGAAGGAGCGGTGGGACGACTTCCCCGAGGACGGGCTTGCCGACGTTGTCCGTGCGCCGAGGCAGGAGATGCCCGAGCTCTCCGTGGAGGAGCGTATACGCACGTTCGACGAGGTCGAGCTAGGCTACTCCGAGGAGCAGGCCCTGGTCGAGACGGAGCGCTGTCTCGAGTGTGGCTGCGCTTCCGCCTTCACGTGCAGACTGCGCCAGTACTCCGCCGAATACAGCGCGTCCACGGGTGACTTCGGCGGAGACGTAGTGGACGACCCGCCGGACGAGCGGCATCCCTTCATCCGCCTGGAGCCGGAGAAGTGCATCCTGTGCGGCAGGTGCGTCCGCATCTGCGAGGAGGTCCAGGGTGCTGCGGCACTCGGCTTCTTCAGGAGGGGCTTCGACACTCAGATGAAGCCGGGACTCGACAGGGCCCTGGCCGAGACCACCTGCGAATCCTGCGGCCAGTGCGTCTCGACGTGTCCCACGGCCGCACTCTCCGCGGTGATAGACCTCCCGAAGCCGGGCCCCTGGGCCGGGCGCGCGACGAGGTCGACCTGCACGTTCTGCGGCACGGGATGTCCCGTGATACTGCACACGGTCGGTGGTGCTCTGGACAGGGTAGAACCCGTGCCCACGAGCATAGACGGTCACACCAATCTCTGCGTACGAGGTCGCTTCGGATTCGGAGTCCGGGCGTCCGACGACCGCTTCCTGGCCCCGGCCGTTCGCACAGGCGGCGCTCTCGAGGAGACATCCTTGGAACGGGCGGCGGAGACCGTGGCGAAAAAGATGAAGTCGGTGATCGAAGAGCACGGACCCGATAGCGTGGCAGTATTCGTCTCGCCTCGCGTCACGAACGAGACGGCGCACAGATTGGTCAGGCTGGGCCGTGAGGCCCTGAGCACCGCCAACGTCGGCTCGTACGGGCTGGTTCGGGAGTCCGGCGTCTTCGCCGCACTCGAGCGTGCGCTCGGTCATCCCGCGTCCACTGCGTCGTATGAGGACGTCAGGGCCGCCGACGTTATCCTGTTGCTCGATTCGGACATTGCCGAAGAACAGACGGTGCTCGGTGTCTCGGTTCGGAAGGCCGTCAGGAACGGAGCGCGACTCATCGTGGTCTCTCCCGAGGAGACCAGGATGTCAAAGATGGCGCACGTCTGGATACAGGCCGAGCGCAGGGATCTTTCGAACGTGCTCCTAGCCATGGCGGGGCGCGCTCTCGCCGCGGGGGCCGACCCGACTGGTCTGCCGTTCGAACTGCGAGGCCTCGAGACGTTCCGGAAGCTGGCGGTGTCGGCTACCGTGAGCGCCACCGTGACCGGCGGTACCCTCGATGAAGCGGCCGACGCACTCGTTTCGGCCGAGAGAGCCGTCGTCGTCGCCAACTCGGGTTCCTTCGATGTCGCTGTCGCCGAGCGCGACGCGGCCCTGGCGGTCGCGTTGTCGGTCGTCACGGCTTCGGCCGCGACCGCACCGCTGGTTCTCTTTGCCCGCACGCGAGCTAACGGGCAGGGCCTGTCCGATCTGGGGATCGCGCGCGAATCAGTGAGGCTGGCGCGGGGGGTCGCAGCGGGTTCCATCCGTGCGGCGCTCATCATAGGTGAGGATCCGGTGTCGGGAGCCGCCGATCCGGAGCGCGTCCGCGAATCGCTTGCTGGTCTCGACTTCCTGATGGTCGCGGACACGGTACCGACGGAAACGACCGCGCTTGCCGACGTTGTCATACCTCTGACCGCCCCGGGCGAGTCGAGCGGGAGCTTCACGAGCAGCGAGCGCAGGGTCCAGGCGGTCGCCGGGCCGCTCATTCCTCCGGCGGGGTTCACCGACCTTGAGATGGTCTCGGCGCTGGCGGTAGCGTTGGGTGTCGAGCTGGGGCCGACCGATGCTATGGTCGTGCGCGGCGAGCTGGCTGCGGAGCTGGGCCTGCCCGGGTTCCCTTCGGGCGGTCTACCTCCGGACGGCGTTCGGTGGGGTGGCGAGACGCTCTATGAGGGAGGACCGAGGACTCCCGACGGCGTTCTCGACCTTACGACTCCGATGGTTGACGCTCCGGAGCTCATAATCGACCCTCGCTGGACCGATTCCGTCGAGATCCGCTTCTCGAAGCTGGTCGAAGAGGTCGGGCTCGGGCCTCGCGTGGTCCGGCGCCATCGAGTTAGCGCTTGACTTGGCGGTAGGCCGAAACTAGTATAGCGTGCAGTGTTACGCTCTGCAGGGACCCTTCTGGGGTCCCTGCGGTCCAACATATTCATGTACGTGGAGGGATCATGGCTGTTCCGAAGAGAAAGAGCTCCAAGACACGGGGCCGCAAGCGCAGGACCCACGAGAAGGTAGCGCACCCGGCGGTCTCGGTCTGCCCCAAGTGCGGCGAAGCGAAGCTCCCGCACAGGGTATGTCCCCATTGCGGGGTCTACAACGGCAGGGAGATCGTGGCGGCCGAGAAGGAGAGCGAGTAGCGGGTTCCTGATGTGTGGGAGGAAGATTGACCGGTCTAGCGGGTGAATCCAGGGGGCCGATCAGGATAGCGATCGACGCCATGGGCAGCGAGAACGCGCCCGGTGTCGAGGTGGAGGGCGCACTCGCGGCGATTCGCGAATCCGACGGGGCGGTCGAGGTCGTGCTGGTCGGCAAAGAGGACCTCGTACGGGAAGAGCTTGCTGGTCACGACCACGAGGGGCTTCCCATCTCCGTGGTCAATGCCGACGAGATCATCGAAATGACAGATTCCCCCGCGTCTGCCGTGAGGCGGAAGCGGGGGGCTTCTATTGTGGTGGCCACCGAGCTTCACAAGCGTGGCGAGGTTGACGGGCTCGTCAGCGCCGGCAACACGGGCGCGGTCGTCGCCTCGACGCTCCTCGGGCTCGGCATGTTGCCGTGCGTGCGTCGCCCAGCGATAGCAAGTGTCTTTCCGACCATCAAGGAACCGGCGGTCGTGCTGGACGTGGGCGCGAGCATCGACTCGCGGCCCACCGACCTCCTCGAGTTCGCGGCCATGGGCGAGGTCCTGGCGCAGTGCCTTCTGGATCGGGAAAACCCAAGAGTGGCCCTGATGAACATAGGAGAGGAGCCGACCAAAGGCAGCCAGCTCACACAGGAGACCTACGCCCTTCTGGCCGGCAGCGTGCTCAACTTCGTCGGCAACGTGGAGGGCAAGAGCATTTTCCAGGGAGCGGCGGACGTGGTCGTCTGCGACGGCTTCGTGGGGAACATCATGCTCAAGCTGGCCGAGGGGATGAGGGACATGCTCTGGAGCGCGCTGGGTGGGTCGAGCGCGGCGGAGAGCCTGAACTCGTTCGCCAGTCAGTTCGACTACGCGGAGTACGGCGGAGCACCGCTTCTCGGGGTCGCCGGTGTGGTCATCATCGCGCACGGGTCGTCTTCGCCCAAGGCGATCAAGAATGCGGTCAAGGTGGCCGCGCGTTTCGTGGACACGGACATGGATGCGAGGATAGTGAGCAGACTCAGAGAGGTCGGTGGAGTCGATGGCCAATAGCATGAAGAGAGCCTACATCGCGGGCGTGGGGATGTCGGTGCCCGACAAGATAGTGACGAACGACGACTTCACGAGAATAGTCGACACGTCCGACGAGTGGATCACCCAGATGACGGGGATCAAGGAGCGACGCTACACCACCGAGAACGAGGCCACGTCCGATCTGGCGATTCCAGCCTCGAGAGTGGCCCTCGAGCGGGCCGGAGTGAAGGGCTCGGACGTCGACGCGATAATCGTCGCGACGGCGACCCCCGATACGCCCTTTCCCTCGACCGCGTGTCGCATCCAGGAGGCAATAGGGGCGAAGGACGCCTTCGGGTACGACGTCGCGGCCGCGTGCGCCGGGTTCATCTTCGCGCTGGCGCAGGCACAGAGCTTCCTGATTAGCGGGATGGCCGAGACCGTGCTTGTCGTGGGCGCGGAGTGTCTGACGAAGATCACCGACTTCACCGACCGCAACTCGTGTGTGCTGTTCGGAGATGGCGCCGGTGCGGTGGTGGTCAAGAGCTGCGACCCGCCCAGGGGCATCGTGGACCTCTTCCTTAAGTGTGACGGTACTCTGGGCGATTACATCATTCAGTACGGGGGCGGGAGCAGACAGCCCGCATCGCACAAGACGGTCGACGAGAGGCTCCACACCATCCAGATGAAGGGCCGGAAGGTCTACATCAGCGCGTCAAAGGCGATGGCCGACGCGGTCGTGCTCCTCATGGAGCGGCAGGGCCTTACCGGCGACGACCTCGACCTTCTGTTTCCGCACCAGGCCAACATCCGCATCATCCAGAGCGTCGCGGAGAAGGCCGGCATACCGATGGAGAAAGTCTTCGTCAACATCCACAAGTACGGGAACACTTCCGCGGCGTCCGTTCCGATCGCCCTGGCCGAGGCCTACGAGCAAGGGCTTCTCAAGGAAGGCATGCTCATCAGCATGGTCGCCTTCGGGTCGGGGTTCAGCTGGGGCTCGGCGCTGCTGCGTTGGTAGGCCTGTGCGCGCCGTCCGGGCGCCGCTGATGGTGTTGCGCGCGGACCGGCCGAGTACCTCGCGGCAACAAAGGACAGCATGGATCGAATAGCCTTTGTCTTCCCTGGACAGGGATCACAGTCGGTAGGCATGGCTCGTGACCTCTACGAGAACTCTCAGACGGTCCGCGAGATCTACGAGCGGGCCTCCGAGGCCATCTCGGTCGACATCGCGACGATCTCGTTCGAGGGGCCCGACGAAGAGCTGACCAAGACCATCAACACACAGCCCGCGCTTCTGACGGCCAGCGCAGCAGCGCTGGCGCTGCTGGAAGAGCGCGACATCGTCCCCTACGCCGTCGCCGGGCACAGCCTGGGAGAGTACAGCGCTCTCCTGGCGGCGCGAAGCCTGTCTCTCGAGGACGCCGTCCGCGCGGTTCGCGAACGCGGCAGACTGATGTACGAGGCGGGGCTCGAGACGCCCGGGACGATGGCGGCCATCGTCGGCCTGACGGAGGACGCGATCGAGCAGATCCTGAAGGAGGCCGGCGCCAAAGGAGTCGTGCAGATCGCCAATCTCAACACTCCGACACAGATCGTCATCTCCGGCGAGGTGGAAGCCGTCCGGGCCGCCATGGACATCGCGGCGACCACCAACGCCAGACGCGTCGTCGAACTCAACGTCAGCGGAGCGTTCCATTCCGAACTCCTCAGGCCGGCAAGTGAGGGGATGGAGAGCGTGCTCAGGGGTGTTCCAATAGCGCCGCCCCGGTGCATCTTCGTGGCCAACGTCACCGGAGGCGCGCTGGACGATCCGGAGGACATCAGGTCCAGGCTGGTCGAGCAGATAGTGAGTCCGGTCCGCTGGGTGCAGTGCATGAAGGCTCTCGTCAACCGGAAGACGTCGCTCTGCCTCGAGGTCGGGCCTGGGAACGTCCTGCGGGGGCTCCTGCGCAAGATCGATCCCGAGTTGAGGTCGATGAGCGCGGGCACGATGAGCGACATCGAGAAGTTGTCGGCCGCGATAGCGACCGGCTGAGCGGGGACACTGGGTCAGCGGTTCGGAGGCGTTGACGATGAGGCTCGATAACAAGCGCGCCGTGGTCACGGGCGCGGGTCGTGGTATCGGCAAGGCGATAGCGAGCAAGCTCGCGTCGCTCGGGGCGGACGTGGCCATCGTGGATATCGACGGCGAGACCGCCTCGTCGACGGCGGCGGAGATAGCGGCCACCGGCGCCACCGCCATCGGGTACGAATTGGACATCACGGACTCCGATGCGGTGATGGCCGTGTTCAAGACGATCATCGAGGACCTGGGAGGTCTCGACATCCTGGTCAACAACGCCGGTCTGACGCGAGACAACCTGCTGCTCCGAATGTCCCCTGACGATTGGGATCTTGTCATGAAGGTCAATCTCAAGGGCGCATTCAACTGCATTCGCGCGGCCGTCCGGCCGATGATGTCGCAGAGGAGCGGGAGGATCATCAACATAGCCTCGGTCGTCGGTCAGGTGGGCAACGTGGGTCAGGCGAACTACGCCGCTTCGAAGGCGGGACTTATCGCGCTCACCAAGACGGTCGCGCGTGAGTTCGGAGGACGCGGCATCACCGCCAATGCCGTCGCGCCCGGCTTCATCGAGACCCCTATGACCGAGGCTCTTCCCGAGAAGGCTCGAGAAGATTTCGCCTCCAGGATTCTACTCAGGCGTTTCGGAAGTCCCTCGGATGTCGCGAATCTGGTTGCATTCCTCGCATCCGATGAAGCAGACTACATCACTTGCCAGACGGTCAACGTCGACGGCGGGATGGCGTAGAGGAGAGAATCACCGAACAGGCGTGGACCCTGCGGGGTCCCGTACGTCAGGGGGTATGAGAAGCATGGCGGACATTGCAGAGAAGGTGCGACAGGTCATATCGGAAAAGCTGCAGATAGACGCCGGTCAGGTGACGATGGAAGCGGCGATCGTCGAGGATCTCGGAGCCGATTCGCTCGAGCAGGCCGACATCCTCTTTTCTCTCGAGGACGAGTTCGGCATCACGGCCGACGACACGGACGAAGCGGAGGGGCTCAGGACCGTCGCTGATATCGTGAGCTACCTCGAGAAGAAGGTGGCTGCAGCCTAGAGAGACCCGTTTCCGGATGGAGCGGCCGCGGCTCCGCGGTGAGAGGCAGAGCCGCGGCAGGTCGCTCCGACCGTGCGTGGGCTACGAATCGTGGTCTGCAGGCGGGCCGGCGGGGGTGGTCGCGGGGCGAAGTCAGTCGCGCCGCGGCGAGGATCGGAAGGAGCGGTATGTCGAGAAGAGTGGTTATCACGGGCATGGGCGCTGTGACTCCTCTGGGTCTGACGGTCCAGGAGAGCTGGGAGTCAATTCTTGCCGGGAAGAGCGGTGCGGGAGAGATCACACGCTTCGATGCATCGGCCTTCCCAGTGCGGATAGCGTGCGAGCTTCCGGGGTTCGATGTCGAGGTGTTCATCGACAAGCGCGAAGCCCGCAAGATGGACCCGTGCACTCACTACGGCATGGCCGCTTCACTGATGGCCTGGAAGGACGCAGGATTCGAGGACGGCGGGTACGACGCGAACCGTGCGGGCGTGCTCATCGGTTCGGGGGTAGGTGGCATTCAGACGTTCGAGACGCAGCACACCGTTCTCATGGAGAAGGGGCCCCGCAGGATCAGCCCGTTCTTCATCCCGATGATGATAGCGGACATGCCATCGGGCGCGGTGTCGATCGAATTGGGGCTCAAGGGACCCAACTTCGCCACGGTTTCGGCGTGCGCGTCCGGAGCACACGCCATCGGTGTTGCGTTTCAGACCGTGCGTCGGGGAGACGCTGACATCATGGTCACCGGCGGAGCGGAAGCCGCTATCTGTCAGATGGCCGTGGGTGGGTTCGCCAACATGAAGGCCATCTCGGCGAGAAACGAAGAGCCGACTCTCGCGTCGCGACCGTTCGACGCCGGACGGGACGGTTTTGTTCTTGGCGAGGGCGCGGGCATAGTCGTGCTGGAGGAACTCGAGCACGCCAGGGCCCGCGGGGCGCACATCGTGGCCGAGGTCGCGGGTTTTGGGGCGACCTCGGATGCGTTTCACATCACGGCGCCGGCTCCAGATGCGGAAGGCGCCGCGAGGGCGATGAAGGAGGCCCTGCGTGACGCGGGACTCAACCCTGGCGACGTCGGCTACGTCAACGCGCACGGAACGTCCACGCTCCTGAACGACAAGTACGAGACCGCAGCGGTGAAGACCGTGTTCGGCGGGCACGCGCGGCAGCTGGCTATGTCTTCGACCAAGTCGATGACGGGTCACCTGCTCGGCGCGGCCGGTGGCGTCGAACTGATCTTCACGGCTCTCGCGCTCGAGTCCGAGGCTCTACCTCCGACGATCAACTACTACACGCCCGATCCGGAGTGTGACCTCGACTATGTCCCCAACCAGGCCAGGGAGGCAAAGGTGACCGCCGCGCTGTCGAATTCCTTCTGGTTCGGTGGGCACAACGCCGTGCTAGCCGTGCGGAAATTCGACGGCTAGCGGCGAGCCGCACCCATGGCCATGGTCAATAGATTACTCAACCGTATCGCGATCTTCAAAGGTCGGTCGGCCGGGATCACGAAGGAGCGCCATGAGGCTCTCGTGAAGCTCTGCCGCGTCCTGGGCGTCAGCTTCGGCGACCTGAATCTCCTCAATCAGGCGTTGATGCACCGCTCGTACGTGCACGATGTCGACATGCAGCGCGGAGAGTCCAACGAGCGGATGGAGTTTCTGGGCGACGCCGTCCTCGGACTCCTGGTCAACGAACACCTCTACGCGAGGTTCACCGAGCGTCAGGAGGGCAGGCTCACCAAGATAAAGTCGCTCGTCGTCAGTGAGACTGTCCTGGCGAGAAGGGCCGAGGAGCTTTCGCTTGGGACCTACATCCGCCTCTCCGACAACGAGCGTTCGTCGGGCGGAGCGGGCCGGGCGTCGATCCTGTCGGACGCGTTCGAGGCGGTGATCGGTGCCGTCTACCTGGACGGCGGCCTTCCCGCTGCGAGGAAGTTCATCGAGTGCCACCTTCTGGACGGCATGGACAAGATCCTCGCGATAGACGAATACAAGAACTACAAGAGCATCATGCAGGAACACGCCCAGCGCAAACTGGGCTCGCGACCGCGCTACCGCGTGGTCTCCGCGAAAGGTCCGGAACACGAGCGGACTTTCTACGTGGAGGTGAGACTGGGCGGGAGAGCGCTCGGGCGCGGAGAAGGAAAGAACAAGAAGGAAGCCGAGCAGGTGGCGGCGCGTAACGCGCTCGCCAAGCTCGGAGTCATCAAGGTGAAGAACAGCACCCGGACCGGCAGGACCGGATCCTCGAAAGGTCGTCGTCGGCCGCGCCGGCGCCGGAAGGAGCAGTCGCCATGAGCTACTTCCTCACAGAAGAACAGGAGATGCTGAAAGAACTCTGCGCTCAAATTGCGCGGGAGAAGATTCTCCCGGTTAGGGCGAAATACGACGAAAGCGGAGAGTTCCCCTGGGACGTCGTCAAGGTGATGGCAGCGTCCGACATCTACGGCGTCTACATTCCCGAGGAGTACGGCGGCTTCGGCGGTGGAGTGATGGAGATGTGCATTGCCACCGAGGAGCTCTCGAAGGTCTGCGGCGGCATCGCGCTCGCTTTCGCCGCATCCGCACTGGGTGCATACCCGATACTGCTGTTCGGGTCCGACGAACAGAAGAAGAAGTATCTCCCGGCGATAGCGGCGGGGGAGAAGCTCGCCGCGTTCGGGCTGACCGAGGCGAACGCCGGAAGTGACGCAGGCGCCATCGAGACGCGCGCGGAGCTTGACGGTGACGAGTACGTGCTGAACGGCACGAAGCAGTGGATCACCAACGGCGGCGAGGCCGAGACATACACGGTCGTCGTGCGCACGAGCAAGGGCACCGGGATCCGCGGCATGTCCTGCCTCATCGTCGAGAAGGACACGCCGGGGTTCACGTTCGGGAAGAAGGAAGACAAGATGGGCATCCGTGGCTCGGCGACACGCGAGCTCGTCTTCCAGGACTGCAGGGTCCCGAAGAAGAACCTCCTGGGGCGCGAGGGCACCGGATTCGTCGTGGCGATGCGGACTTTCGACAAGTCCAGGCCGGGCGTGGCCGCTCAGGCAGTCGGAATCGCGCAGGGCGCGTTCGATGAGGCCGCCAAGTACGCGAGGCAGCGAGAGCAGTTCGGCCAGCCCATCGGCTCGTTCCAGGGCATCCAGTTCATGCTGGCCGACATGGCGACCCAGATCGAGGCGGCCCGGGCGCTGGTCTACCACTCCGCGCGCGTCGTCGACTCCGGAGCCAAGGATATCGCGAAGCTCTCGGCGATGGCCAAGGTCTTCGCGTCGGACGTCGCGATGCAGGTGACGACGGACGCCGTGCAGATCCTCGGCGGCTACGGGTACATGAAAGAGTATCCCGTCGAGAAGATGATGAGGGACGCGAAGATAACCCAGATCTACGAGGGCACGAACCAGATCCAGCGCTCGATCATCGCTTCCGCCGTCCTCAAGGAGAGCGCGGCGAAAGAGAGGAGCGAGTAGCCCTTCGGCTCGCGCCGGTGGGCGGCCGGGTTTCACCGACGAGGTTAGACCAGTGAACGTAGTCGTACTCATGAAGCAGGTGCCCGATACCACGGACGTGCGGATAGACCGTGAGACCAACACGCTGATCCGTGAGGGCGTGCCCAGCATCATCAATCCGTTCGACGTCTACGCCCTCGAGGAGGCACTGAGGATTCGTGAGGGTGCAGGGGAAGGAACGGTCACCGTGATGTCCATGGGGCCGCCGCAGGTGGAGGTCGCGCTCAGAGAGGCCATCGCGCTGGGCGCCGACGACGCGGTGCTCCTGTCCGACAGGGCGTTCGCGGGCTCGGACACGTGGTCGACGTCCTACACGCTGGCGGCGGGGCTGAGGAAGCTCGGGAACTACGATCTCATCCTCTGTGGCAAGCAGGCGATCGACGGCGACACCGCGCAGGTCGGTCCGGGCGTCGCGCAGTTTCTCGGCATTCCCCAGGTGACCTACGCCCGCAAGCTCACCATCGAGGGTAAGTCCGCCGCCACCGTCGAGCGAATGCTGGAGGATGGCCACGACGTCGTCAAGGTGCCTCTGCCTGCGGTGGTCACGGTGGTCAAGGAGATCAACGAGCCGCGCCTGCCGTCGCTCAAGGGCAAGATGAGGGCGAAGAAGGCCGAGATCACGGTGTGGGGCTCGGGCGACCTCGATGTCGACCCGAAGGAACTCGGGCTGGACGGCTCGCCGACGCGCGTCCTCAGGGTGTTCGCTCCCGAGGCCAGAGAGGGCGGCATCGTCTTCGAGGGCGAAGTGGGAGAGACGGTTGAGTCGCTCGTCAAGGAACTCTTGCCGATCCTCAAGGGAGAGTGCTAGCCCGGGCGGGTCCCGGTCCCCGGGGACGTCGGTCGTCTCGGGTGGTTCCCGGCCGCAGCATTCGCAGGAGACGTAACACGTGAGCAGCATAGAGGTACTCGAGGAACGCTGTGTGGGATGCGGGCTGTGCGTCAAGGCCTGCTTCTACGACGCGATCGAGATGGTCGACGGCGTCGCCGTCATAAAGGACAACTGCACGCTCTGCGGCGCGTGCGTGGATCCATGCAAGTTCGACGCGATCATTCTGCGCGAGTTCCACCGTGAGACCGCCCCCCTGGACGACTACAAGGGTGTGTGGGTGGTCGCGGAGCAGCGAGCGGGGGAGATCCACGGAGTGTCCTTCGAACTTCTGGGGAGGGGGCGCGAGCTGGCGGACACCCGCGGAGCGCCTCTGGCGGCGGTCCTCCTCGGTTCGAACGTCGGCGACGCCGGCAAAGACCTCATCGCGGCCGGCGCGGACATCGTCTACGTCGTGGACGACCCCGAACTCCTGCACTACCGTGACGAACCGTACGCGAACGCGGTGGCGGCGCTCATCAAGAAGTACAAGCCTGAGATAGTCCTTACGGGTGCCACGTCCGTCGGCAGGTCGCTGATCCCCAGAGTCGCTATCCAGGTGCGAACCGGGCTGACCGCGGACTGCACCGCTCTCGACATCGACGACGAAGAGGGCGTGCTCCTCCAGACTCGTCCCGCCTTTGGCGGCAACATCATGGCCACGATCGTATGTCCCAATCACAGGCCGCAGATGGCCACGGTCAGGCACAAGGTGATGACGGCGCTGGATCCGGATCCCGGCCGGAAGGGGGAGATCGTGTCTGAGCAGCTGCCGGCCGAGCTCTTCATCACCGGCACCGAGTTCGTGGAGTTCGTGAAGGACCTGACGTCCACGGTCAACATCGCCGAGGCCGACATCATCGTCTCCGGCGGCCGCGGCCTGGGCGGCCCCGAGAACTTCGAGATGCTCAATGGTCTGGCCGGCGTCCTTGGTGGGGCGGTCGGCGCCTCGCGAGCCGCCGTCGACGCGGGATGGATCCCGTATTCGCATCAAGTGGGGCAGACAGGCAAGACCGTCCAGCCCAATCTGTACTTCGCGTGTGGGATCTCGGGTGCGGTCCAGCACCTGGCGGGCATGCAGTCGTCCAGGACCATTGTGGCGATCAACAAGGACCCCGACGCGCCGATCTTCAAGGTGGCGACCTACGGCATCGTGGGTGACGTGTTCGAGATAGTGCCCGCGCTGGCAAAGAGACTCGCGGCCGAGTTCTCCTGACGGCGGCGAGTGCACGAAGGCTTTCCGCTGTTCCCCCGACGGCGCGCCTGCCGGCGGGGTTTCTTTCCTGGGTGAACGCTACCGGGCCATCCCGTCCCGGAGTCTGCTGATCCTCTCCACCACCGCCGCGTCCGCCGCCATGAGCTCCGACGGAGTCGGATCCGTGCCTTCCGGTCGAATCGATCCCGAGTACTGAGGTGGATGGCTCGCCAGAAGCCTTGCGGGCAACACCTCCTGCACGACGCGGCCGTCCATGTCCGTGGGTATCGCGAGCCCCAGGAGTGCTAAGACCGTAGGCGTCAGGTCCTCGCCGGAGAGCGAGACCGCGCGCGGGCGCCGCGCGATGTTGGTGCCCCTGAGGATCATGACGCCCGGGGGGCCGCTCGTGTGGGCTCCCGAGATCGTCGGTGTATCGAGGGACGGGTGGGTTCCGTAGGCCGAGCAGATGATGAACACGGTGTCCTCGTCCGTCAGCCTTCTCAGTCTCTCGATGCAGCTGTCGATGAACACGAAGTAGTTCGTGAGAACACTCTCGTAACGTTCGTACTCGGGCGGCGTCTCCGCGAAGAACGACGGCATGGCCGGTGCGAGGAACCTGTGCCCGATGGCGTCCATTCCCCCGAAGCACACCATGGTCAGGTCCGGTTCCTCGTCCGCCATCAGAGACGCCGCGACGTTAATCGTCGTCAGGTCGGACAGGAATGCCCACCTGGCCGCCAGCAGATGCTCTCTCCACCCGCTTTCGTCTGCGTCACCATCGAAGATGAGCCGTCTGAACTCCTCCTCGCAGGCGCTCTCACTGCGCGCCACGATGCCGGCGACCCTATCAGCCACTTCCTCCGAGCAGAACCGGGTGTCACCTCTCATGATCGCGGCCGGCAGCCCGGTCTCGTGGACCGGCGCTTCCGGGCGGTAGGGAGCCACGACGAGCCCCTCGGCATCACCGACGGGCCACGACGCCGGCCAACCGACCGACAGTGCCGTCCCGCCCGATCGGACCACAAGTTCCGCGAGCTCCGGCGCCAGACCGAACAGGCGTCCGTCCTCGCTCGCGAGGCGCGCACGTTCGTCCCCCGTGAGGCCCCGCCCGCGGGCAAGCGCGGTCCAGCCGTTCTCGGGGACGGGAGGTAACTCTGCGGCCATCTCGCCCGTAATGCCGCGCTTCAGGATCGATGTGATCGACGGGAGCGCGCCCTCCTCCAGTAGCTTGCGCATCAAGAACCAGTCCATCCCGTCCACCCCGACCACGATGACCTTCAGTCCGGTGGAGGGTCCCGCGGGCACGCGGGCGTCGGGCTCCCAACCGATGACGATGATAAGGAGCACCACTGAGGCGACCAGCAAGACCACGAGGGCGGCTCTTCGGATTGTCATCTCTTCTCCTTGCTCGGCTTTGTTTCTTGTTGGGCAGCTGTAATGATAGTAAGCTTTCTAGCATGCCCAAAACCGGCCAGTCAAGAAGAAGGTCACCCCGGAAGCCCGCGCCGAGCGACTGCTCCGAGCCCGGGCAGCTCGTAATACGTGGGGCGCGGGAGCATAACCTCAAGGGATTCGACCTCTCGATCCCGAGGGGGTCGCTCACCGTGATAACCGGCCTGTCCGGGTCGGGCAAGTCGTCTCTCGCGTTCGACACCATCTACGCCGAGGGCCAGAGGCGGTACGTCGAGTCGCTCTCCGCCTACGCGCGCCAGTTCCTCTCGCAGATGCAGAAGCCGCGAGTCGATCTCATCGAAGGGCTGTCGCCCGCCATCTCGATAGAGCAGCGCACGGCGACCCGCAATCCCCGTTCCACCGTGGGGACCGCCACGGAGATCTACGACTACCTCCGACTACTCTACGCGAGAGTGGGACGCGCGCACTGCCACAAGTGCGGGCGCGAGATCGCGCGGCTCACCGTCGACCAGATGGCCGACCGCGTGCTGGCGCTGGACCCCGGGAAGCGCGTTCACGTCGTGGCGCCCATGGTGAGGGGGAAGAAAGGAGAGCACCGCGACGTCCTGGCCAGAGTCGAGCGCGGCGGCTTCGTCCGCGTCAAGGTCGACGGCGAGACCATGGAAGTGCACGAGGTCGGCAAGCTCGCTAAGACAAAGAAGCACGACGTCGACGTGATCGTCGACAGGCTCGTCATCAAGGACGGAGTCAGGCAGCGTCTCGTTGATTCACTGGAGACCGCGCTCGAACTGACCGACGGATTGGTCGTCATTGCCGCGGGCAAGGAGCAGATGCTCCTGTCAGCGTCCGCGAGCTGCGCGCACTGTGGCATCGGTCCCGGAGAGATCGAGCCCCGCATGTTCTCCTTCAACAGCCCCTACGGCGCGTGCCAGACGTGCGGGGGCCTCGGCACGCAGATGAGGGTCGAGCGCGAACTCATCGTCCCCGATCCCGCCCTCTCCCTGAGAGACGGGGCCGTGTCGTGCTGGCCCGATCTGGCGACCGGCTGGGCGAGGCACAAGCTGGACGCGCTGTCGGAGTACTACGGTTTCGGCCTGATGACGCCTTTTGCGGAGTTGCCGGAGCGCATCCAGGAAGTGCTTCTCAAAGGGTCCGGCGACGAGAAGATAGAGTACAAGATCGAGTTCGAGAAGGGGCGCTGGGAGTACGTCGGCGGCTTCGAAGGAGCGATACCGAACCTGGAGCGGCGCTACAGGGAGACCAAGTCGGAGAACGTGCGGCGCTGGATCGAGGGCTTCATGGCCGTCGACCTCTGCCCGGACTGCGAGGGCGCGAGGCTCAGGCCGGAGGCTCTGGCCGTCACCGTCGGCGAGCTGCCCATAAACGAAGTCACGGCGATGTCCGTCAAGCAGTGCGTCGGCTTCTTTGGCGGTCTCTCGCTCACCGGTACCGACAAAGAGATCGCCGAGGAGATCCTGAAGGAGATCCGCGAGCGGCTCGGCTTCCTGGCGAACGTCGGGCTCGATTACCTGACGCTCGACAGGTCATCCGGGACTCTCTCGGGCGGCGAGGCCCAGCGTATCCGCCTGGCGACGCAGATAGGCACGAGGCTCGTCGGCGTCCTCTACATCCTCGACGAGCCCTCCATCGGACTGCACCAGCACGACAACGCGAAGCTCTTGAAGACCCTGATCGCCCTGCGGGACATCGGCAATACCGTCATAGTCGTGGAACACGACGAGGAGACCATTCGGAGCGCCGACTGGGTCGTCGACCTCGGACCCGGGGCGGGGAGGAACGGCGGCCATCTGGTCGCGAGCTGCCATCCCAGCGAGCTTTCGGAGCACGCCGGGTCGATCACGGGACGCTACCTGTCGGGCGAGGAGAGCATCGGGCTTCCGGCTGAGCGCAGGCCGACCGACGGTCCCGTGCTCCGCGTAGTCGGTGCGCGCGAGAACAACCTCGCCAACATCGATGTCGAGGTGCCGTTGTCGACGCTGACGTGCGTGACGGGCGTGTCAGGTTCGGGGAAGAGCACCCTCGTGTCCGACATCATCCACCGAGCTCTCGCCGAGTGGTTCCACCGCGCGCGCAAGATCCCCGGCAAGTTCGATCGCATCGAGGGGCTCGAGCACATCGACAAGGTGGTCAACATCAGCCAGTCCCCGATCGGACGCACGCCGAGGTCGAATCCGGTCACGTACACGGGGACGTTCGCGCACATCCGCCAACTCCTCTCGAAGGTGCCCGAGGCGAGAGCGCGGGGCTACAGACCCGGCAGGTTCAGCTTCAACGTCCGGGGAGGGCGATGCGAAGCGTGCCAGGGCGGGGGGCAGGTGAAGATCGAGATGCATTTCCTACCCGATGTCTTCGTGACGTGCGAGGCGTGCGCGGGTAAACGCTTCAATCGTGAGACGCTCGACATAACATACAAGGGCAAGAACATCGCGGACATCCTCGAGATGACCGTGGACGAGGCGCTGGACTTCTTCTCGAGCATTCCGATGATCAGGCGAAAGCTCGAGACCCTGCACGACGTCGGCCTCGGCTACGTCGGCCTCGGCCAGCCTGCGACCACGCTCTCGGGCGGCGAGGCGCAGAGGATCAAGCTCGCCTCGGAGCTGTCGAGGAGGAGCACCGGGCGGACGCTGTACATCCTCGATGAACCCACTACGGGGCTGCACTTCCACGATGTCAAGATGCTGCTCGACGTGCTCGGGAGGCTCGTTGACAAGGGCAACACGGTCCTCGTGATCGAGCACAACATGGACGTCGTCAAGACCTCCGACCACATCATCGACCTCGGCCCGAAGGGTGGCGACGAGGGGGGACGGGTCATCGTGGCGGGAACGCCGGAGGAGGTCGCCGCCAAGAGGGGCTCCTACACCGGCGAGGTGCTCGCTCGAGTGCTGAAGACGTGATCCCCGAACATCTGTGATCGACCCCACACACGTCGGGCCGCAGCCGTCCAGACACGTCCGACGCTTCTCTCACGGTTGAGCTTCACTCAAACCCAGCCGCCACGAAACGGCTTGACCACGCCGCTTACGCTCGCATAGAATGCTAGGTTGTATCCGGACGACCGTGCGGCGTCCCAGCGTCGGGTTGTGCCCGGCAGCATCGCGTTGTGCCCGGCAGCCCGGGGCGGTCCGTCGATTTTCGGGAGTGCGAGAGCCTATGCTGACACAGGAGGTGGTCGCCGTCAGGAAGACAGCCCTCTACGATGAGCATGTAGCCCGCGGGGCGAAGATCGTGGAGTTCGCGGGGTGGGCGATGCCCATGCTCTATTCGGGGATCGTGCGTGAGCACCGGCGGGTGCGAAGCACCGCCGGGCTCTTTGACGTGTCGCACATGGGGGAGTTCGTGGTGTCGGGAGCGGATGCTCTTGCGGCGCTGGAACGGCTGACCACGAACCGCCTCTCCGCCGCTACCGAGGGGCGCGTCCAGTACACCGCCATGTGCTACGAGAACGGCGGGTTCGTCGACGACCTTCTCATCTACGCGATGCCGGGACGATACATGCTCGTGGTCAACGCCGCGAACCGCGAGAAGGACCTCGAGTGGATACGCTCCAATCTTACGGGCGACGCCGCGGTGGCCGATGTGTCCAACGAGACCGGGCTCATAGCGTTGCAGGGCCCCGCGTCCGAGGGGATCCTGGCGGGGCTGACAAGTAGCGACCTTGGCACGTTGCGCTACTACCATTGGATGACCGCCGAGGTGGCGGGCCACGAGGCGACGCTGTCCAGAACAGGGTACACGGGCGAAGACGGCTTCGAGATCTACTGTGAGCCGGAGGACGCGCCCGCCATCTGGAGCGCGCTTATGGAGGAGGGCTCGTCGGTCGACATAGAACCGGTCGGACTCGGCGCGAGAGACACTCTGAGGCTCGAGATGGGGTACAGCCTCTACGGCAGTGAGATGGACGAGAGCCGCACGCCGGCGGAGGCCGGTCTCATGTGGATCACCAAGCTTTCGAAGGGTGAATTCATCGGGCGCGACGCGATTGCGAAGAAGGTGGACGAGGGAGTGCGCGAGCGCGTCGTCGGGTTCGAACTCACGGCCGGGGGCGTTCCGCGGCGGGGCCACCGCATTTTCGTCGGGGACGAGGAGGTCGGGCACGTGACCAGCGGGACGTTCTCTCCCAGCCTTTCGAGGGGCGTCGGGCTCGGCTACGTGAGGTCGGACGTCAACGGTGAGCTTTCCATAGAGATACGAGACAAGAGAATCGAGGGGCGCATGGTGTTTCTCCCATTCTATCGGGAGGGGAGCGCCAGGCGCAACCGCTAGCGTCAGACCCGCGGCCGTGAGACACCGGTCGGCTCGGGGGCGCTTCTACGCGACAGTCTGCGAGGTGAGAAATGGGTGAGAAGGACCGCTTGTACACTGAGACGCACGAGTGGCTCAGTGTGGAGGGTGACGTGGCCACGCTTGGGCTCACCGACTACGCACAGGGAGAACTCGGGGACATCGTGTTCGTCGAACTTCAGGAGCCCGGCAGGAGCCTGTCCGCCGGCGACGTGCTGACGACGGTTGAGTCGGTCAAGAGCGTCAGCGAGCTCTACGCGCCCGTCAAGGGCGAGATCATCGAGGGGAACGCCGCTCTCGATGACGATCCTTCTCTCATCAATTCCGACCCGTTCGGCGCCGGGTGGATCACCAGGCTCAGGCTCGCCGCGGGAGCGGACCTCTCTCAGTTCATGACCGCCGAGCAGTACGAGGCGCACATCAAGGGGTAGGCTTGCCGTACGTCTCTAACACAGATCTTGATCGTGAAGAGATGCTCCGCGAGATAGGGGTCAGCTCCATCGAGGACCTCTTCGCCGATGTTCCGCATGAGCTACGCACGACGGCGGAGCTCGACGTGCCCGGCCCGCTGTCCGAGGCCGAGCTCGTCCGGCACATGCGGCGTCTCGCGTCGATGAACCGGACCACGGACGACGTGGTCTCGTTTCTCGGTGGCGGCGTCTACGATCATACGGTACCGGCGGTCGTGCGATACGTGACGAGCATGCCTCAGTTCTACACGGCCTACACTCCGTACCAGGCAGAGGCGAGCCAGGGGACTCTGCAGAGCATCTACGAGTTCCAGTCTCTCATCTGCCGGCTCACCGGTATGGATGTGGCCAACGCGTCGATGTACGACGGCGCCTCCGCCGCGGCCGAGGCCTGCCTGATGGCGGTCGGCGTAACCAGGCGGAACAAGATACTGATCGCCCGCACGGCCGGCCCGTCCCTGCGGGCGGTCGTCGCGACCTACCTCAGGGCCTCCGACATCGAGATCGTGGAGCTGCCGATGACCGGCGGCGTGACGGATACGACGGCGCTCGAGACGTATCTGGACGGCGCGGCGGTCCTCGTGGTCCAGCACCCGAACTTCTTCGGAGTGCTGGAGCCCGTCGAGTCGCTGTCGGCGAAGTGCGAGGCGGCCGGCGCGCTGCTCGTGGCGTCCGTCGATCCGCTGTCGCTCGCAGTGCTTAAGTCCCCGTCCGACTACGGCGCGGCCATAGCCGTCGGCGAGGGGCAGTCGCTGGGAAGCCCCGTGGGGTTCGGGGGACCTTTGCTCGGTTTCATGTCGGCCCGGCGGGAGTACGTCAGAAGGATGCCCGGTCGCATCATCGGAGCGACCACCGACACCGAGGGAAGGCGCGGCTTCGTGATGACCCTTCAGACCCGCGAGCAGCACATACGCAGACAGAAGGCCACATCGAACATCTGCACCAACGAGGGGCTCATGGCGCTGGGCGCCACCGTCCACCTGTCGCTGCTGGGAAAGAAGGGCTTCCGGGAACTCGCCGTGCAGGTGACGTCGAAGGCGCACTACGCCGCCCTGGCCCTGGCCTCTGTCGACGGCGTCGGCCTTCGCTTCGACGGGCCGTTCTTCAGGGAGTTCGTCGTCGACCTCCCTGTGTCCGCCCACCGCGTCAAGGAGGAACTGGGCCGGGTCGGAATATGGCCGGGCATCTCGTGCGGCTGCTACTACGACGACATGGACAGGAGCCTCCTTGTTTCCGTCACGGAGCGGCACACGCGGGAGGACATCGATTCCCTCGCGTCCGGTCTCGAGGCGGTCGTCTCGGCGGGGGGGAGCTCATGACCGATCCCCGGACGACAGGTCGTGTCCTCGAGCCGACGGTGTTCGAGCTTTCGCACCCCGGACGGTCCGGCTACAGACTGCCAGCGCTGGACGTTCCCCGGGTGGATCTCGCGGACGTCCTCGGAGCCTCGAATCTTCGCCCGGCTCCCCCCGACCTTCCCGAGCTCTCCGAGCCAGAGGTCGTGAGGCACTTCACGCGTCTGGCCGAGATGAACTTCCACGTCGACAGGGCCATGTATCCACTCGGCTCCTGCACGATGAAGTACAACCCGAAGATCAACGAGGAGATGGCCGGGCTTCCGGGACTGGCGGGAGTACACCCCGAGGCTGCCGCCAACGAGTGCCAGGGAGCGCTCTCGCTCATATACAACCTGGGGTGCATGCTGGCCGAGATATCCGGCATGGACGAGGTCAGTATCCAGCCCCCCGCCGGCGCGTCCGGCGAGCTCGCGGGCATGCTCATGGTGCGCGCGTATCAGACGGATCAGGGGAATCCCCGCAGCAAGGTAATAGTTCCCGACACGGCGCACGGCACGAACCCGGCCAGCCTGGCGCTCGCCGGCTACGATGCGGTCGAGCTTCCCTCCGGCCCGGACGGGAGGATCGACGTCCGCGCGCTCGAGGCAGCGGTCGACGAAGAGACGGCGGCCTTCATGGTAACCAACCCGAACACGCTGGGCGTGTTCGAGAACAGGATCGCTGACATAGCAGAGATCGTTCACGGCGTCGGCGGGCTGCTGTATCTCGACGGCGCGAACCTCAACGCGTCGCTCGGTGTCGTCCGTCCGGGAGACGCCGGTTTCGACGTCATGCACTTCAATCTGCACAAGACGTTCTCGACTCCTCACGGCGGCGGCGGTCCGGGGTCCGGACCGGTCGGCGTCAAGAGCTTCCTGGCAGACTATCTGCCGAGTCCGGTCGCGCGCCGCGACGAACGGAAGAGCCGGGGGTTCGAATTCGATTTCGACTACGACCGGCCCAGGTCGATAGGCAAGGTGCACTCGGTCTACGGGAACTTCCTGGTGGCCGTGAAGGCCTACGCCTACATACTGACCCTCGGCCCCGCGGGCTTAAGGCGTGTGGCGGAGAACGCCGTCCTGAACGCCAACTACCTGCAGAAGAAGCTCGAACCCTTCTTCGAGCTGCCTTACAAGGGGCTGTGCCAGCACGAGTTCGTGCTCTCGGCGTCGAGACAGAAGGAACGCGGTGTCAGGGCGCTCGACGTGGCTAAGCGTCTGCTCGACTACGGCATCCACGCGCCCACCGTCTACTTCCCACTCATCGTCAAGGAGGCTCTGATGATCGAGCCGACCGAGACGGAGAGCAGAGCGTCGCTGGACAGCTTCGTCGAGGTGATGACGGCAATCGCGGTCGAGGTCGAGAGGGAGCCCGGGCTCGTGCTCGGCGCGCCGAGCGAGACACCGGTGAGCCGTCTCGATGAGTCCAGGGCGGCAAAGGAACTGAACGTCGCCTGGGAAGTGGGCTAGCTCGTGGAGAGCCGGTCCGTGGAGAGCAGGCCCGTGGAGAGTCTCAGCTGGACCTCGTGGCCGATGCTCAGAAGCCCCGTCAGGGCCGCCGTGGCCGTGGTGTTCGTGGGGCTGATGGCCTGGACGATACAGAGCATGTTACGCACCACCTACTTCACCGTGGTCGCGGTGCTCCTGGTCTGGGGGCAGGTCGCGGGGTTCTTCCTGCCGACGAGGTTCTCGCTGACGGGCAAGGGTGTGGCCGTCAGCGGGCTCGTGAGCAGGAAGGAGAAGGGCTGGGGCGATTTCCGGTCCTACTACGTCGACCGCGAGGGGTTGCTCCTCTCACCGTTCATCGAGCGGTCCAGGCTGGAGCGGTTCAGGGGAGTGTCGCTTCAGTTCCACGGGAATCGGGACGAGGTGGTCGCCTTCGTCGAGCGAATGATGGCA
>JBDRFG010000114.1:0-23312 GCA_043819135.1 Candidatus Eiseniibacteriota bacterium
CATGAGCCACATCGCCGTCATGTGGACGCCCACGTTCGGCCGGCTCCTGTGCATGTCGGACGGCGGGATCGTGCCCGCTCCCACGCTCGAGCAGAAGGCCGACATCATCAGGAACGCGGTCGACGCCATGCACAAGCTCGGGTGGGAGCGTCCGTTGGTGGCGGTGGTCGGCGCGCTGGAGAAGGTCAACCCGGCGCTTCCGCACACCGTCGACGCGGCCGAACTTACGAAAATGAACGAGCGAGGTGAGATCACGGGCTGCATCGTCGACGGGCCGTTCGGGTTCGACAATGCCATCAGCGAGGTGGCCGCGCGGCGTAAGGGCATCGACAGGCCCATCGCCGGGAAGGCGGACCTTGTCATATTCGGGGACATCGACGTCGGCAACGTCTTCTTCAAGGCGATGAGTTTCATGACCGACGTCGCCCAGACGGCTGGTGTTCTCATCGGTTCGAAGGTCCCCATAGTAATGCCGTCCCGCGCCGACGGACCCGAGACGAAACGCAACTCGATAGTTGTCGGAACGGTCATAGCGCACGCTCAGCGCGGCTCGTAGCTGGCCGTGGAGCGCGCCCGGGAAGCCGCGATCGCGCGAGAGTGGCGGAACTGGTAGACGCGCTGGGTTTAGGACCCAGTAGGGAAACCTGTGGGGGTTCGAGTCCCCCCTCTCGCACCATGACACAGTCAGCCAACTGCGTTGGTGACGCCCGGTTTCGGGCATGCTTCATGCAAACCTGACCAAGGAGACGCTCTTGTTGGTACGTGTGGAAGAACTCGAGGCATGGAAACGGAAGCTGATCATCGGCGTGCCGGAGGCCGATGTCACAGCGAAGGCCAAGGAACTTCTCGCGGAGGTCGCGAAGGGAGCCACGGCTCCCGGGTTCCGCAAGGGTAAGATTCCCACAGGCATGATCGAGAGGAGCCACGGCGCTGCGACGCTGGCCGAGGCGCTAAGGGTCGTCGCCGGCGGCGCCTACGCCGACGCCGTCAGAGAGGCGGGGCTTCACCCGATCTGTGATCCTCTCGTGGAACTCGACGAAGAGCTCAAGGACGGGCAGTACACGCTCACCGCGACGCTCGAGGTCAAGCCCGAGGTCGAGCCGAAGAACTACGAGAATCTCGAGTTCACGGAACGCATTCCGGTCGTCACCAACGAGGACGTCGATAAGTACGTGGAGGGGCTCAGGGAGGAGAGGGCCGAGCTTCTGCAGGTGAAGCGCCCGGCCATCGAGGGCGACGTCGTTGTGCTCGACTACGTGCCGCTCGGAGACGACGGTGAGCCTGTGTCGGAATCGAAGACCGAAGACTACATCTGCGAGTTGGGGAAGGAGCAGGTCCCTTCCGAGATAGAGGGCGCGCTCATAGGTGTCGGTCCCGGTGAGGACAAGACCGTGGCCATCAAGTATCCGGACGATTTCCAGGTGGAGTCGCTCGCGGGTCGCGAGGTCAGCTTTGCGTTATCGGTCAAAGACGTGCGACAGAAGCGACTTCCGGTGGTCGACGACGACTTCGCGAAGGCCTGCGGACCGTTCGAGACGATGCTCGACCTGAGAGTCCGCGTGAGAAACGGTCTGGAGGCGCGCGCCAAGTCGTGGGCCAGGGGCAGGCTCGAAGAGGAGATCGTCAGCGCGATCATCGAGCGTAATCCCTTCACGCTTCCCGAGTGCCTCATGGAGGACCGTCTCAGGAGCATGTACTGGAGGACGACCCGGCAGCGCGAGGCAGGGAACAGGGACCGGAAGGAGCCGGGGCCGAGCCCCGAGCCACCTGAGGACCTGGAGGTTCCCGAGGAGTTCTCCAACGTCTACGGCCCCGTCATCGAGCACCAGCTCAAGGCGGGACTGCTTCTGGGGAGTATCGCAAAGAAGCACGGCACCGAGGTCACGAAGGAAGACATCGAGAAGAGAGTGGGTCAGATAGCCGAGGCGCAGGGACACAAGCCCGGCGAGTTGCTCAACGATCTCTCCGGTACCGACGCGCTCGCGCAGATAGAGGACGATCTCTGGCTCGAGAAGGTCCACGAGCTATTGGTGAGCGTGTCCAACGTCAAGACGGAAGCGCTGGAGCCGGATGCGGAGAGGGACGGCTCGAGTCGTGAGGAAGAAGGCGCCGGCGCTTGAGTAGCGCTACGACGACGGAACCACTGACGCAGGAAGGACAACCATGGGACTGACGCCGTTCGTGATTGAACAGACGCGCACCGGTGAGCGGTCGTACGACATCTTCTCGCGGCTCCTGCGCGACAACATCGTGTTCATCGGGATGCCCATCGACGACAGGGTCGCCAACATCGTGATCGCGGAGCTTCTCTTCCTGGAGGCGCAGGATCCGGAGCGGGACATATTCATCTACATCAACAGCCCCGGGGGCTATGTCGCATCGGGTCTCGCCATCTACGACACGATGCAGTACATCCGTTCGGACATCCACACGATCTGCATGGGGCAGGCCGCGAGCATGGCGGCCGTGCTGCTCTGCGCGGGTGCGAAGGGGAAACGCTCCGCGCTTCCGCATGCCAGGATCATGATCCACCAGCCCATGGGCGGCAGCGAGGGACAGGCGAGCGACATCGAGATCTACGCCAGGGAGATCGTCAAGATGCGGGAGCGCCTGACGCAGATCCTCGCCGACCATACCGGCCAGGACATCGAGCGCATTCGCAAGGACTCCGACCGCAACTTCTTCATGTCGGCCGAGGAGGCCATGGAGTACGGCATTATCGACCAGGTCATAACGAGGAAGCAGGAGGTCGAGAAGAAGAAGGAGTAGCCGGGAAACCGCTTGCGGGGCCTCTTGCGGGGGTGAAGAGCAGAGGTTATGTTGAGCATCGGCGGGACGCGGATCAAGCGGCGCCCCGCTCGACGTGGGAATACTGGGCGCGGCGGGCGCGACCGCCGTTCGCGAGCGCCACTCACGCACGTCTTGAAAACGTTACACGGGAGATGAGATGCTTCACATAGAGCACGACGATGAGACCATCGACTTCAGCGAAAAGCTGCCAATCGTGCCGCTTAGAGACCTCGTTCTCTTCCCGCGCATGATAGTGCCTCTGCTTGTGGGCCGACCGCGTTCCGTCAGCGCGCTCGAGGAAGTGATGCACGGCGACAAGATCATGTTCGTCGTGACGCAGCGCGACGTAGAGACGCACGACCCCGAGCCTGACGACCTCTACCGTGTAGGAACGGTCGTCAGAGTCCTGCAGCTCCTGCGCCTGCCCGACGGGACCATGAAGGTCCTGGTCGAGGGGCTATCGCGAGCCGTGGTCCGACGCTTCATGAGGACCGATGACTACCTTCAGGTCCGCCTGGAGATCCGCAAGGAAGAGTTCGAGCGCACCGTGGAGACCGAGGCGCTCATGAGGAGCGTCGCCGGCCAGTTCGAGGAGTACGTTCAGCTGTCGCGGAAGATCCCGCAGGAAGTGCTCATCTCGGTGGTCAACACGGACGACGTGTCGAGGTTCACGGACACCGTGGCGACCCACCTCTCCGGCAAGATCGAGGAGAAGCAGCGCGTACTCGAGGCCGAGGACGTCACGACGAGGCTCCGGATCCTGGCACGCGCGCTATCGGCCGAGTTGGAGATCCTGAGGCTCGAGCGCAAGATCGAGAACCAGGTGCGCGAGCAGCTTCAGAAGAGCCAGAAGGAATTCTATCTGCACCAGCAGATGAAGGCCATCCAGGAGGAACTGGGCCAGGAGGGTGAGGGGACTCCGGAAGTCAGCGAGCTTCAGCAGGCGATCGACGAAGCGAACATGAGCGAGGAGGCCGAGAAGAAGGCTCTCTCCGAACTCGACCGCCTCAAGAAGATGTCACCGATGTCGCCCGAGGCGACCGTAGTCAGGACGTACATCGAGTGGATGACCTCGATGCCCTGGCAGAAGCGGTCCAAGGACCGCGACGAGATCGCCGAGGTCGAGGGCATCCTCGAGGACGACCACTACGGCCTCCAGAAGCCGAAAGAGCGTATCCTCGAGTACCTGGCGGTACTCAAGCTCACCGAGAAGGTCAAGGGGCCCATCATGTGCCTCGTGGGCCCTCCGGGCGTCGGCAAGACGTCGCTGGGCCGCTCGGTTGCGAGGGCGCTCGACCGCGAGTTCGTTCGCGTGTCGCTCGGCGGTGTTCGCGACGAGGCTGAGATCCGCGGCCACAGGCGCACCTACATAGGGTCGATGCCCGGTCGCATCATCCAGGGGCTCAAGAAGGCCGGCACCAAGAATCCGGTCTTCCTGCTGGATGAGGTCGACAAGATGAGTTCCGACTTCCGGGGCGACCCGGCGTCGGCGCTCCTTGAGGTGCTCGATCCCGAGCAGAACTGCGCGTTCAACGACCACTACCTCGACGTCGACTTCGACCTGTCGGAGGTGATGTTCATCACGACGGCGAACGTGCTGCACACGATACCACCCGCGCTCGAGGACCGGATGGAGACCATCCGTTTGCCCGGCTACCTCAGGCACGAGAAGATACAGATCGCGAAGAAGTTCCTCGTGCCGAAGCAGCTCGAGGCCAACGGCCTGAAGGCGCTGGGCGTGACGTTCTCGCAGGCCGCGCTCGTGCGGATCGCCGAGGACTACACGCGCGAGGCCGGCGTCAGGAACCTCGAGCGCGAGATAGCGAACATCTGCAGGAAGATCGCCCGCGAACACGCGGCGGGGAAGAGGATGACCACGAAGGTCACGCCGGCCGCCGTCAAGAGGTTCCTCGGTATGGCGCGATTCCTTTCGCAGGAGGTCGAGACAGAGAGCCGTGTCGGCGTCGCAACGGGTCTGGCGTGGACGAGCGTCGGCGGCGAGATCCTGACCGTCGAGGTGCTGACCATGAAGGGCGACGGCACCCTGACCCTCACCGGCAAGCTCGGAGAGGTGATGCAGGAGTCTGCGAAGGCGGCGTTCTCGTACGCGAAGGCGCACGCGGCTGAACTCGGGATCGACCAGGAGCACCTGGGGAACATCGACATCCACATCCACGTGCCCGAGGGCGCCATTCCGAAGGACGGTCCGTCGGCCGGCGTTGCCATGGCGACCGCACTGGTCTCCGCGCTGACCGGCAAGGCGACCAGATCGGACATCGCGATGACCGGCGAGATCACTCTCGGCGGGAAGGTGCTGCCGGTCGGTGGCTTGAACGAGAAGGCCGTCGCCGCGCACAGTGCGAAGCTCACGACGCTCATCATCCCAAGCAGGAACGAGAAGGACGTCGGTGAGTTTCCGAAGGAAGTAATCCGCGATCTCAATATCGAGCTCGTGGACAGGCTGGACCAGGTCTTCGCCCTGGCGTTCGAAGGCTGGGACGAACACATGGCCAAACCGGAGGAACACACGGGCGAATCGCGTCCGGAGGCTCCTAGTCAACCGCCTGCACCGCACTAGAACGAGCAACAGGCGACCAAGAGGGCCCCGCGGACGAACCGCGGGGCCTTTTCTTGTACACGGGGGCGTACTAAGCTGGTACACTTGCTGACGCTGTTCGCCCGCAGTTCCTCGACCCGAACGATGTGGCGACTATGAGAATCGAAACAGCCGAGTTCATGCTGGGTGCCGCAAGCCTGACGCAGTTACCGCACGAGGGGCTGCCCGAGATCGCGCTCGGGGGCCGCTCCAACGTGGGCAAGTCGTCCTTGCTGAACAAGCTCACCGGGCGGAAGAAACTCGCGCGCATCTCGCGCACGCCCGGAAAGACCAGGGAACTCAACCTCTACAAGATCGACAACCGGATGATCATTGTGGATCTCCCGGGCTACGGGTTCGCGAAGGTCCCCGACAGGGTCAAAGAGGAGTGGGGCCAGCTGGTCGAGAGCTACCTGAACTCGCGCGAGGAGTTGGCGGCCGTCGTCCACCTGGTGGACGCCCGACATCCTCCGACGCGCGATGACGTTCAGATGCACGAGTGGATAAGGCACTACGAGGTGCCGGCGTTGATCGCAGTGACGAAGGTAGATAAGATAGCGCGAGGCAAGCGTGCCGCCGCGCTTCGCTCGATCCGGGGACTCCTCGAGCCTGACGAGACCACGCCCGTGGTCTTCTTCTCGGCGGAGACAGGAGAAGGCTCGAAGGAGCTGTTAGGCTGGATGCGCGAGGCCGCGGGGCTGTTGTAGACGTTCGGGACGACGCCGGCCAAGCTGGCCGGGACGTTCACAGGGAGGAATCAGATGAAGTCGAAGCTCTTCACGCCGGGCCCCACAAAGGTGCCGGGGGCAGTTCTCTCGGCGGTGGGGAAGCAGGTGCTCCACCACAGATCGCCGGAATTCTCCGAGAAGGTAAGGCACGTCCAGGACGAGCTGGGCCGACTGCTGCAGACGCACAACGACACGCTTCTCTTCACGTGCTCAGGAACGGGCATGATGGAGGCCGCCGTCGCAAATCTCCTGTCACGCGGCGACAAGGCCATCTGCGTCAACAACGGCGTGTTCGGTGAGCGATGGGTCGCTATCTGCAAGGCGTACGGCGTGGAGGCCATCGATGTGGCGGTGGAGTGGGGGAAGAGCATCGAGCCCGCGGAACTCAAGAGCGTCGCCGCGGCTCACCCGGACGCGAAGGTGGTCCTGGTGATTCACAGCGAGACCTCGACAGGCGCCCTGAACGACATCCAGGCGTTGGCTGCAGCGCTAAAGGACCACGGTGCCGCGATCGTCGTCGATGCTACATCGAGTGTCGGATGTCACGAGATCCGCATGGATGAGTGGGGCATCGACGTCGTGATAGCCGGCACGCAGAAGGCGTTGATGACTCCTCCGGGTCTGTCGTTCGTGGCGTTGAACGGGAAGGCGTGGGGGCTCGTGTCCAGTTCTGACCTGCCGGTGTACTACTTCGATTTCACGACGACATGGAAGAAGCTGCAGCGCAAGGGACAGACGCCGTTCACGACGGCGGTTTCGCTGGTCTACGGTCTCGAGGTGGCGCTGGCGATGATGGAGGAGGAAGGCTGGGACAACGTCTACAAGCGCCACGCCAAGATGGGTGCGGCGACGCGGGCGGCAGTGAAGGCGCTCGGATTCGACGTCCTGCCGGAGCACCCTGTCAATGGTGTGACGGTGATCTTGTGCCCGGACGGCGTAGACGCCAACCGCATCGTGCGGGTGATGGACGATGAGTTCGGCGTACGCGTTGCCGGTGGTCAGGGGCACCTTTCCGGAAGGGTCTTCAGGATCGGTCACATGGGCGGCATCCGCGAGCGCGACCTCGCGATGGTCATCGGCGCGCTGGAGCGCGCCGCGGTGACCGTGGGCCACTCGTCGAAGCCCGGCGCCGGCCTGACGGCTCTTCAGCAGGTATTGCTCGAGCGATAGAGAATCGGTTAGAGTCGTGGGCCGTTAGCTCAGTTGGTAGAGCACCTGCCTTTTAAGCAGGGAGTCGCTGGTTCGAAACCAGCACGGCCTACCACAGACCCGGCTGGCAGGCGGCGCTGCTGCTCGGTCCGGCCTACATACAGCGTCCCCATCGTCTAGGGGTTAGGACACCGCCCTTTCACGGCGGCAGCACGGGTTCGAATCCCGTTGGGGACGCCACAGACAGAGAGGCCAGCTTCCGCTGGCCTCTCTGTTTGTCTGCCCAACGGATACTTCGCACCAGTCGGGTTCGACCGCCCCGCGCGCTGAACAGCGCGCCTTCACAACAGAGGCGGCGAAGCCGCCAACCTTAGGCAGGGGTGGCGCGGGCGCCTGCTGCGCCCGACGCCAGCCAATCCCGTTGGGGACGCCAGTTAACAGAAGCCCGCCAAACGGCGGGCTTCTGTTTGCTCGTACCCGATGGATACTTCGAAGTCGTCGGGTTCGACCGCCCCGCGCGCCGGAGGGCGCCCTCATAGGAGGGGCGGCGCAGCCGCCAACCTCCACACGCGGTCGACTGCCGGAGGATGAACCGGGGCGTGTCAATCCTGGCGCAGGCGCGGAACGTCGCTGGATTCTCTTGAATTCACCTGGGTTCGATGAACCAGGAGTGCACCGTAGTCACGGCTTTCGGGGCTGACGTAGAATCCCGCAATGACGTGGCGCTCGTCAGGCAGAACCAGGCCCAGAGACGCGAGTCTGCTCAGCGTCGGGTCGATCAGTTTGCCCTCACGCTTCAGGAACGCGTACTCGCGTGCCGGGATCTCGCCGTTCTCGCGGCAGAACCGGTCGTAGCCAGGCATCATCGCCCCGGTGACGGTGTAGTCGAGCCCCAGTCCGCTTCAACCGCCACGACGGCGTCGAGGTCCGATGCACCGCCGTTTCTTACTGTGAATGAGATCGTCTCGTTGTTCATCGGCGTGGAGAAACCTCTCGTTCAAGCGGACAGGCGCTAATGACACCGCCCATGCCGCAGGTGAATACAACGCCCTTGTTCACGCCTCGGTCGGCGAGGTCCGAGCCACGGTTCCCCTTGGGGCGCGTGGCATCTGCTGCAAGACAGATCGAAGGGGCCCGCCTTCCTGCGGAGCAGACCCGCCTCGCCGTACATCGCGAAGAGCCCGGGAGTCAGGGCGAAGTCGTGACCTGTGGCGAACGCCACGTCGATTCGGTCATCCTCTATGTCCCGGCACGCCTCCGCAACAGCCACAAGCCCGGAGGCGCAGGATCCGCCGACCGCCAGGGCCGGGCCCGTGGCTCAGAAGAGAGCCGCCGCGACACCGACGGTCTGGCCGTCTATGGTGTTCAGGATGTCCTTCCTGCAGTAGAGGTCCTTCGGGAGGCCGCCGGCCTCCAAGCGCACTTTTTCATCCCAGAACTCGACCGTCCCACGCGAACTGCCGTCGCAGACACCGACTCTCTCGCCGGACGTCCGCTCTGACTCGAGCTTCGCATCGCTGCGGGCCAGCAGTACCGACGCGAGGTAGAATCGCACCTCCCGGGAGTAGTACCTGAGGTGGTGTTCGGGCACCTCCGACAGGTGCCTGTCTGCTTCGGATTGTCGCATGCGGCCCGCGACGACTGTCTTCGTCGAGTCAGACGGGTCCGGGATCTCCGCGAGCTGCGATGTCCCGGCCTGCAGATATCGCCAGAAGACCTCTGGGCTGTCGCAGTTTGGTAGAGTGATTCCAATGCCTGTCACGGCAACCTTGCGTTCCATCACTGCTTGCTGTCTCCGTTCATAGTGAGAGGTGCCCCGCTTCGCACGTGCTTGGAGGGGCCGCGGGAGGGCTTCGTGCTGCTTTCGTGCCGCTCGCACCTCGCCGCGCAGCCGGGGGAACCCCGACACGTGCCGGTCAGGTCCGACCTATCCACGCACCGCCGCCCCGTGCCCCTTGGCAGCAGACGCGTTGCCCTGGCATCCTATCGAGTATCATCGTTCATCGCACGAATGAGCAGATTCCACTCACGGAGGTGACCCCATGCGCCGTCGCTCTCTTGTTCTACCGGTCTCTCTCGTGGTCCTTCTGGTCCTGGCGGCCATTGCCGCGGCCGACCTGTCCTTCGAGGCCCGCCGCGACTTCTACTGCGGGGAAGGCATCCTGTTGCCTGGGACGGTCGCGACTCCTCCGGCCGCCATCTTGCGTCCGGTGCCTACTTCGTGCGGCTGGATGTCGGTGGTGCGCACGTCTCGGAAAAATCGCTGCGTGTCAAGCAGCGACGCTGAACCAAGAGAAGCGAGCCCCCTGATACCATCTGCAGGGGGGCTTCCTCAGGTTGGAGGTTCACTTCTCTGGCTCCGGGCCGACAGCCGCCTACTTCCTGAATCTTCTCCTGACTCCCGCCAGTCCGATCAGGCCGGTTCCGAGCATGAGCATGGTGCTGGGCTCGGGTACCGGTGGCGGCGGCTCCAGGTCGGAGAAAAAGTTCAGCTGGAACGCCGAGTGGCTCGTGTGCCTTTCGGCGAAGAAAATGTCAATGTCGTGATTGCCCTCGGCTAGGTCAACGGCATAGCTGTCAAAGGTGATTGCGTGTATCCCGCCGAGGTCGAGGACGAGTTCGTTGTCGATGAACAGCCACGCGTCGTCGTCCGAGCCCATCGTGTAAGTGTACGCCTTGTCGTTGTCGACGTAGAACTGACCCGTCCAGTGAACTGCGAAGTGGAACGGATCACCGGGCAATCCGGTGTTCACGGGGAACCACGGGTGCACGAAGCCGCTCTGGAGATCGGCGTCGGAATCGTATCTCGAGAACGCCTGATAGCCCGGGCTCCACCAGTCGAACTGACTGATGCGCGTTGCGCCGTAGGCGGTCAGCGTGGGCGCGGAACCGGTGAGCGTCGACTCGACGAGCCCCGTGTCCCATCCCCCGATCGTTGCCTGCATGTCCGGGTGCTGCTCGCTCAGGTTGTAGTAGTAGCCCAGGAGACTGGCGTCGGCGTTGGCGGCCGGAATGCAGAGCACCAACGCCAGGGCCATCACAAGCAAAGAGCTTCTCGGCATCGTTGCCTCCTCTGTGCAGGTAGAACTCCTCGCCGTCCGCTCCCGCACACTCTGTGTCCCGTGTTGTACCCGGAGTGCGCGGGGAGCACCACGATCCACTACCAGAATACACCCCATCACCACCATGTGTCAAGACCGCATCGGCCGGGCCGTCCTCCCCGGCAGCGGCATAGTGGCAGAAGTGGCATCATCGGCGTGCACGAAGGACGCACGAGAATTTCGCCATTTGCGGCGTGGGGAGGCCTGCGGGAGGCGTTTCTGCGCAGGAGCTGCACAGCTCGGCTGGTGACACGCCGGATGGCTCCGCCGAGCGCCTCCTGGAGGCCTCAGAGGGCGCGGAAACGATGATTCCCTGTGGTCCGACATAACTCATCTTGCGCGGTAGAGAACTCGGAGACACGCCCGGTGTGGCACACTCCATGCTCATTGGCAAGGTAGAGATATGTCAAGGAACCGTGCCGCTGTGGAGCACTCCCGGTTGGCTCTCGGAGGGTAGTCGGTCCTGCCTCTCGGGGAGGGTACGAGCATGCTGACGAGAAACGAGCTTGTGGTGGGGCAGTCCGGTTCGACTCTTGCGATCGTAGTAATCCTCTCGTTCGTAATGCTCGTGACCATCGCGGCAGTGTTCGAGCTGGGTGTTCAGGACGCGGGGCTGGCGGCGAGGAACGAGGACAGCATACAGGCTCTCTTCCTTGCGGAAGGCGGCCTGTCAGAGGGTGTGACCTGGCTCAAGGTACAGAGCATCCCGCCCTCCGGCGTGAGTGCCATCGAGCCGTTCGGCGCGTCGCCGGACACGCTCGGTGCGGGCAACTACTACGTGACCATCCAGCCGGACATGGGGAATCCAGGCAGGTCTCAGAAGATGTACACGATCAGTTCGACCGGCAACATGGATTCGAAATCGAGGACTCTGACGCGCGATGTCACGACGCAGTCATTCGCGCAGTTCATCTACTTCACCGACCTTGAGTGCATGGCTGGGACCGGCACGCCGATCTGGTTCATGTCTCACGATTACCTCGACGGGCCCATGCACTCTAACGGGCACATCCACATTATGGGCAACCCGTACTTTGGGGGGCATCTGACGAGCGCGTGGGGCGGTCCCGGTGACGCCGATCCGTCTCATAACCCAACCTTCGTGTACCACAACAACGGGTGGGGCTACGTCGAGTCGTCCGCCCCGAACAACGACCCCCACGACCACGCGACGTTCCACGGCGGATACGAGCTGGGTTCCACCTACATCGAGCTGCCCGATTGCCTCGACGATCTCAAAGCGATGTCTCAGAGCGGTGGCCTCTACCTGAACGGCAACTACCAGGTTCAGTTCAGCCGCGTGGTGGACGGAAGCCCCATGTGGGGTACGTTGAGCTACAAGCCGTTCCAAGGCGGCAGCTGGGTCGACGTCTCTCTGAGTTCCATCAACGGCGCGGTCTACGTCGACGGGCTGAGCAGGGTTTGGGGCACGTTGGACGGGGTCGTTACAGTCGCTTCATCCGGCAACATGTCCATCATGAACGACCTGGTCTATCGTGACGCCGATCCGGTCAACGGTCCCAACCCGGGCTGTGACGACATTCTCGGGCTGGTGTCCGAGTCCAACATTATCGTCGACGACAACTCGGCCAACAGGAACGACTGCAACATTCACGCGCACATGATGGCTCTGGACACGTCGTTTACGGTGGAGAACTACTCAGGCGGAGGAGCGCGAGGGACTCTGACGGTCCACGGTGGGATCGTCCAGGAGTACCGTGGCCCCGTGGGGACCGGATACGTCCAGAACGGCCAAGTGCATGTCAACTCCGGATACGCCAAGAACTACCACTACGACTCGAGGTTCTACGATGTTTCGCCTCCGGGCTACCTTTCCACGGGCACCTACGCTCTCCTCGCCTGGCAGGAGGTGTCCTGTGACTAGTGTCTTCGAAGCCATCCGGGCGCGGTTCGGCAGTGTGTCCCGGAAAGGGCTCAGGCGGCGTCTCAGGAACGAGCGTGGGATAACGATGCCCGACATCATCATTGCCATGGCGGTTTCGAGTCTCGTCATCGCAGCTGGGGTCACCTTCTACATGGGTGTCCTCAGGTCGAGCCGGGGAACCACCAGCCTGGCCGGCCTTCAGCGCGACGCCGCGTTTGGCATGGAGATCATCACGCGCGATATCAGAGAAGGCAGCAGCGTCACCGTTGTCCCGGGCAGCGTTGCCGGGAGCGACTCGCTCAGCATCTACTACCAGGTGGGCGGCGTTGATTCGCTGCTGGAACGCTACTACATCGACGCACAGGGCAGGCTCACCAATCGATCCGGCACGGCGCTGGTGTCGAACGCGGATTCGCTGCGCGTCACGCATGCCGGCAACATGGTCAACGTGGAGCTCTACCTGCGCGACTCGATGGGATCTCCCCAGAGCGTAAGTGATGACCAGACCCTGCAGATGGTCGGCACCGCTGCGTGCAGGAACAACTAGTCGATTCGAGAGGTATCACAATGAAACAGACTCAGAGCACCTCGTCCGGACGGGGTTACCAGAGCTGGCGAGCCAGATGCCTTTCGGGTGTGGGACGTCTTTGGGGCCCCCTCGGGAACAACTCGGGTCTGACGATGATCGAGATTCTGGTGTCGATCATCGTGCTGGCCGTTCTTGTCGTTCCTCTGGCGGATTCGCTCGTCGTGGGTAGGACGTTCACCGCGCATCGCGGCGAGAAGAGGATGGCTTTGCGTCTGGTCGAGCGAAAGGCTGAGCAGTTGATGGCTGCCGGCTACGCATCCGCGGGCCCCGACAACAACATCCTCAGCACGAACATGGCCGTTGGCGCTCACCCGATCTCCCCGAGCATAGTCGTCAACACCAGAGGTGACACGGACAACTCCAACGACGTCTTCGGCGACCTGAACTGGTACGTCTCCCGTGACGCCTACGCCGCGGGCAGCGACAGCGTTCGGAGGAAGATCGTCGAGATCCGCCTGCGCTGGCCTTCGGGGGCTCCTCGCGACAGTGTTTCGGTCATGACCCTGGTCGGCAGCGGGTAGCCTCCGCTCTCTGACGTGGCCCGTTCTGCGGGGTCTGCAAGAAGAGTAGTCGAGAGATAGCGAAAGCGATGACCCGGCCGGAGACGGCCGGGTCGTTCGCGTAATGGCACCGCAGTCGGGGGGCCGTGGGGTATGACGACGGGCGCTTGCGCCCGACGCCAGCCGAACCCGTTGCCTGACCACCACGACCTCGACTGCTGCTCGCGGCAATCTACAGCAGCGACCGGTCCACAAGGAAATTGTGCAGTAGCTTAGCCGCTAGTTGATGCCCCTCGACATTCCAGTGGCCGTCGCGAGGGTAGAAGAGCTCCTCGTATCGCCCCGTCTCAGAGAACCCAGGTCGGAGATCGAGGCAGGGTATGCCTTGTTCAACGAGGTGACTGACCAAGCGCGCCTTCTGGTCTTCCTGCTCACGTGTTCCCGGTGGCGGAGGGATCAGCATCACGACGGGTCGGCAGCTATGTTCTGCGCAGACATCACGGAACTCAGAGAGCAGCCGACATGTCAGTTCCTCGGATCGCCTGCTGCGATCGCCGTCGGGGTCGGCAGATGACCGCTCATCGTTTGTCGTGAGCTGCTGGTGGTGCATGGCCGTGACTCTGAACTTCAGCAGGTTCAACAGGTGCGATCGCGCGAACAGGGTGTTGTAGCCCGGGATCCAGCGCGTGTAGAGCTGGATCTTGCGAGCACCTGTCCGGGGAGCGCGGTGCTTGACGAGCGCGCCGTCCTCGAGGGCGTACAGCCCCGAGATTGCGTTGTCCCAGAGGTCATTCATCATGAAGAAGCCCAGGATGACGACATCGGGTTCGTACCTGTGTCCCTCGGTCGCGAAATAGGCTAACTGGTGTGCGGTGCCGGTGCTCCCGATGCCTGCGTTGATGATCTCCCATCGGTTGCCCGAGCCGTCCGCGGCCGTCAGCACTTGCTCCAGGACTTTCGGATAGGCCTCATCTGCCTGCACGCCGTATCCGCAGACGAACGAATCGCCAAGGCAGAGGATCCTCCGAGCCCCGGGAAGCCTCCCGTAAGGGAACTCCCGGTCCCGGAGCCCCTTTGAGTTGATGATGAGATCGATCTCGTATTCGGGGCAGATCGCGAAGCCGCGAGCACCGGGGACCTGCCGCGTCCCCACCTGTGGATCCCACGTGTTGACCGTGACCACGAAGACCTTCTGTGGCCTCAGAACCCGGGTGGCGAGTTCGAGGCCGACGAGTACGAACACGAGGGACGCGATTACCGTACCGATGCGGCCCAGCGTTCTCTTGACCCTCATCGCGAATCCTCCGCTCCGCTAGGATAGCGGTGACGCAGACTGTTCAATTGTAGGAGCCCACTATGTGGTGGTCAAGCCCCCTCGCCAGGCCAGTTCCGCTAGCGGCGGCTCACTTCGGCGAGCCACATCTCCGTCTCGCTCCGGCTCACCGTCGCTCGGGACGCCAGCGTCCTGGTTGACCGTCAGTTGCGAAGTGGTATGCTTGGTCCGACACGCGCAGCAACTAGGCGTGCGGAGTCCACACGCATCCCGGAGCTGGCCGCCAGGCCATCAACCGAACCGCTTCGTGTGCGGTCGAGAGGCCATTCGCCAGGAAGCGGGCAAACACACTGGTGATCCATGACTATTCGAGGATTCGCAGCGAACCTCAGTCTGACCATTTTCTCGGTGGTGCTCGCCCTTGTCGCCAGTGAGGTGCTGCTCCGTGTGGCGTGGCCCATCTCCCAAGCGACGGATCTCCGGGGCTTGGTGACTCCGGATGCGGAGTTTGGGCACCGGCTCGTCCCGAATTCCTCCAAGATCGTCAGCGGGCTCATGGATGACTTCACCACCAGCATAGAGATCAATGCTCACGGTTTCAGGTCGCCTGACTACAGCGTCGAGCGCGAGCGTGGCGCCTACAGAATTGCTCTGTTTGGGGACTCGGAGGTGTTCGGCATCGGCGTGGACGAGCCGGACATGCTTGACGCGAGGATGGAGGCGCTGCTGAATCAGGATGCGACGGTCAAATGTGAAGTGCTCAACTTCGGGATCCCCGCGATAGGCACCGTCGTTCAGGGGAAGATCTTCGAGGAGATCGCTATGGATTGGGAGCCGGACGCAGCCGTCTTCATCGTGACGGTCTCGAATGACCTCATCGATGACGTCCGGTTTGCCAGAGCCTCAGCCGGGCGCGATGCCCCGGCGAGTGGCGAGAAGAAACCGGCAAGAGTGTGGAACAAATGGAAGGAGCTTGAGCTGTATCGTTTCGCGCGTCTCAGACTCCTGCCTCACCTGCCGTCGTTTCTCATACCGCCTGCCAGCTGGGTCGGCGATGTTCCGCCATCGGTGGCCGCGTGGTACACGAACGCTGACCTTGATGGTCGTTTCGCGGTCATGACCGACGGGCTGTCGCACGCCAAGAGCGTGTGCGACCAGAATGGCATTGACATGTACCTGGCCTGCATCCCCGCGAGATTTCAGGTCGATCCTCGCACGATGCGGGTATTGAGGGGCTCTTCCGATCGAGAGCTCCTGGAGGTCATGGAGTCGGACTGGAACAGGCCGCAGAGGATGATCGGCTCATTCGCGGTCGAAGCCGGCATATTCTACGTTGAGACACTCGACGACTTCGGAGAACTCGCGGGTGAGCAAGGTGTGCGGCTGAAGCACCCGAACGACGGCCACCTCAACGCCAGAGGCACTCTCGAACTCGCGAGGCTCCTTGTCGACGCGATCCGGGAGAAACAGACGGAAGTGTCCAGTGTGCGCTCACGTTCCTGGGAGGACGGTCAACACGCTTCCCGGCCTCTAGAACAGAGCGTAGATGAAGGGAGCAAGAGCAGAGCCTTCCGTAAGGACCAGCAGTGCGCCGATCAATCCCAACAGCACAACCACCGGAAGCAACCACCACTTCTTCCGCACTCGCAGGAAGTTCCAGATCTCCTTGAGTGTTGAACTCTTGCCCATCCGCTCCTCCCTGGAGTCCCGTGGCTGACGGCTCCGTCTGATCGTGGCCGACGGCTCCGTTGGTCACCGGCTAGAACTGACTCTCGTACCTCTCCTTGCCGCGGTCCGGCGGAGTCCTCTTCTCCCAGTAGCTCTTCCTGTCGGGTTCGAACCGGAGGTCGAGGAAGCGCTTGCCCGTCAGCCTTGCGATGACAGCTATCGGCGTGACGCCCACGTAGAACACAATGACCAGGAGCACCCGCGTCATCACCCAGCCGAGGATGAAGGCAAGCGTCATCCACGCCCGCTGGATCGGTCTGAGCGCCTTCGGCTCGATCACAGCGAGCAGCAGGAGCGCGGCCGCGACGATGAAGAGGTAGGGGGCTATCGGCTTCCCGCGCCAGAGGAACAGACCACCGAAGGCCGCGAGAGCGATTCCCATGGTCAGGCCGAACTTGCGGAGGCTCCCGGGGTCGTCCTTGACCGCCCGGACCTCCTCCAGGATGATCGCGAACCAGCTCATTTGCTCTGCCAAGATCCTGATCCTCCATCGAGTTCCCACCGGAGTCCGGCGGAAACCGCGAGCGTCTAGTCGAGTTCGAACTCGTCGCGCCAATTGATGTCGTCAGACAGAGCCTTTTGCTCCATCTTGTCGACGAGGTAGTTTCCCATGATGAGGTAGTCCATCTCAGTTCTCATGAAGCACATGTACGCGTCGTGCGGGGAACAGACGATGGGTTCCCCTCGGACGTTGAACGATGTGTTGATGATGACCGAACAGCCGCTCTTCTTCCGGAACGCGTCGATGACATCGTAGTAACGCTGATTGTCCTCTCGAGAGACCGTCTGAAGCCTCGCCGAGTAGTCGACGTGCGTCACGGCCGGGATGTCCGAGCGTACCACGTTGAGCTTCTTCAGCCCGAACCAGCTCTTCTCCTGGTCGGTCATCTCGCGTCTGATGTCCTCCCTCACGGGAGCGACAAGCAGCATGTAGGGGCTTGGGCGGTCGATGCCGAAGTACTCGTCGGCGTGGTCCACGAGCACCGTCGGCGCGAAGGGTCTGAAGCTCTCGCGGTACTTGATCTTCAGATTCATCGTGCGCTGCATCTCGGACGACCTCGCGTCGCCCATGATGCTCCTGCCACCGAGGGCCCTCGGGCCGAACTCCATCCGCCCGTTGAAGAACCCGACGACCTTCTCCGAGCAGAGCAGGTCGGCTATCCGGTCGGGGATCTCGGTGTCCTTGAGCTCGGTGAAGGGGATGCCATTCTCCTCGAGGTAGCTCAGTATGCGCCCGTTCTCGAAGCAGGGCCCGAGGTAGGAGGCCTTCTGGAAGTCGTGCTTGTCGTCGGCCTCGCGCTCGTTCCCGAGATACTGGTACCACGCGAAGAGAGCCGCTCCAAGAGCGCCGCCGGCGTCGCCGGCCGCGGGTTGGATCCAGATGTCGTCGAAGATGCCGCTCCTCAGGATCTTCCCGTTCGACACACAGTTGAGGGCGCATCCTCCGGCGAGGCAGAGGTACCTGGCCCCCGTCTCCTGCCGGACGTGGCGCGCCATCCGCATCATGACCTCCTCGGTCACGTCCTGCACGGACCGCGCGAGGTCCATGTCCCGCTGCCTGAGGTCGGTCTCCGGCGTCCTGGCCGGACCTCCGAAGAGCTTCTCGAACGCCCGATTGGTCATCGTCAGACCGGCGCAGTAGTCGAAGTACTTCATGTTCATCCTGAAAGAGCCGTCCTCCTTGAGGTCCATGAGCTCTGACAGGATGAGATCGACGTACTTGGGTTCTCCGTACGGAGCGAGGCCCATGACCTTATACTCGCCCGAGTTGACCCGGAAGCCGGTGTAGTACGTGAACGCCGAGTAGAGCAGTCCGAGCGAGTGGGGGAACTTGATCTCGCCCAGGATCTCGATCTCGTTTCCACGCCCGATACCGTAGCTTGAGGTGGTCCACTCGCCGACGCCGTCGACCGTGATGAACGCCGCCTCCCGGAAAGGGGAGGGGAAGAACGCGGACGCCGCGTGCGACTCGTGGTGTTCGGTGAAGAGTATGTCGCCGTCGTAGTCCAGCTCGCGGGACAGGAAGTCCTTCATCCAGAGCTTCTTCCTGACCCAAAGAGGTACGGCTTTGATGAACGACGAGATGCCGTGCGGAGCGTACCCGAGGTAGGTCTCGAGTATGCGCTCGAACTTGATGAGCGGCTTTTCATAGAAGACCACGTAGTCAAGGTCCGCGGAGGATGCGCCGGCCTCGGACAGGCAGTACCGGATGGCGTTGCCCGGGTAGCGGAGATCGTGCTTCTTTCGGGAGAACCGCTCCTCCTGAGCTGCCGCGACTATCTCGCCGTCCTCGACGAGTGCTGCCGCGCTGTCATGGTAGAAGGCCGAGACGCCCAGGATTCTCATCCGCGCCGGTCCTCGGGAAAGTGCGTGTTCAGGAGATCCGCCTTGTTCATGCGATGCCTGCTCGATGGTCTATGACGCCTTCACGGTCTAGCCGTGGCCATCCGCCGTCAGCCAGGGGGTCGACCCTGCCGCGTGGATCCTCACGCTGAAGCAGCCGCAATTGTACCAGACCCCGCCCCCTATGTAACCGTACATTCACCGGGATAGCTTTTCGCCCGGCCGTGCGGGGAGACCCTCTCGCCGGTCAGCATGCGCCCAATCGACGTCCTCAGTGGGGCGCATGCCGGCGTTGAATTCGTGAGCCCATTCGGTAGTGACCATGGAGCGCGCGGGAAGGTCGGGGAGGTGCTCCAACCGGTACGCCTCGCGTGGCGACTACGGCAGCTGCGGGGCGTCTGTACATCCAGTGGGGCAACGCTTTCTTCCTGCCACGCGCAGCGGGTGAGCGCTTAGTCGGGATAGAATATGCCGACCCTGTGCCGCCGCAAGACCACGTCCGGCAGACCAACGCGTCTGACCGGCCAATCCCAGTGCAGTGACCAGGTGGGAGACAGCGGAATCGCACCGACAAGGTTCTGTTGACGGCGGCTCGCAGACGCGCTAGATTAAGTGCGACGGTAAGGTTCCGTAGCAATCGTGCGGTACAGGGAGGATCCGTCCGTTGGAGTTCGCGTCCACGGCTGTTGTCTGCGGGCGCTCCCGCGAGTCCCAGGAGGGCGTATGGGCAATCAGAGTTTCATTTCGATCTTCGGCAGGAGTCGAGTCCGCACCCGGACCGGGTGGTGGCCGCGCCGGATGCGAGGCCAGACCGGCAGCAGCCTGGTGGCGGTTCTCGCGATCACGACCGCGGTCCTCCTGGTCGGAGGTGCGTTGTTCGCTCTGGGGGTTGGTGAGAGCGGTGTTGTGGACTACAGCATCGATTCCACCCGGGCGTTCTGGATCGCCGAGAGCGGAGTCGAGCGGGCGAGAGGGTGGCTTGAAGCTCAGGCTTCAGAGGTGCCACCGGTCTTCCCGGCCGATGGTGCTTTCCCGGGGCAGCCTCTTGGGGGAGGGGAGTACGACGTCACTATCACGCAGTACTCCGGAGCGAATCCCTGGGTCACGGAGTACCAGGTGATCTCGACCGGTGTCTTCGAGGGGGCCGTCAGCCACGTTCGGGCAGTTCTGCGAAATGAGACCTTCGCCCAGTACATGTACTTCGCAGATGAGATGCGAGAGATCTGGTTCATCACCGGCGACAGGCTGGACGGGCGCGTGCACACGAACGGCTACATTCGGATCAGCGGTGACCCCTGGTTCGGGATGAAGGTCAGTACGGCCAAGGATGAGATCATCATGAGGGATGGGAGCGACCCGACGTTCGAAGGCGGGTACGAGGTGGGTGTCGAGGAAGTTCCGCTCCCCGTCCCATCAGACCTGGTGACGACCGTGCGGGCGCAGGCGCTGTCCGAGGGGATCTACGAGGGTGCACTGACGGGTGAGTACGCCAAGTATGAGGTGAAGATCGGCAAGGACGGGTGGTTGGGGAGCTTCAGTTACCGCGCGTACCGCAGGCCCAGCCCGTACGCTCCCTATTCATGGTCCGACTGGACCGACGTCTACATCCCCGACATCAACGGAGTGGTGTGGTTCGAGGAACCGGTCCACGTCAGCGGTGTGCTCGACGGCCAGCTGACGATAGGGTCGGCCGTGGACATCTACATCGACGACAACATCATCTACAATGATTCCACCCCGGAGCACGGTCCGGACCTCGGAGGCGATGACGTGCTGGGCCTGGTTTCTGCCGGGAACGTCGTCGTTGCGCGGACGACGGCGAATCAGAACGACGTCGTGATTCACGCGCACATGCTGGCGCTCGACACGTCGTTCACGGCAGAGGACTACGACGAGGGGCTTCCGCGTGGGACGCTCACGCTGTACGGCGGATTCGCCCAACAGACTCAGGGCGCCGTCGGGATGTTCGGCTCCAGCGGCATCATCCACGGATACCAGAAGGACTACCACTACGACATGAACCTGCTCGGGCACTCGCCGCCAGGGTATCCGGGGACCGGGAAATACCTCCTCACGCTCTGGGAGGAGCTCTCCTCTATCGAAGCGTGATCGGCGCCACATCGGCCGCTCAAGGAGTCAGCAGTGCCCCGCTGGCGCAGCTTCATAGCCACCCGTGTCGTGGACCCGCTGGGATGGAAGATCAAGGGAACGGACCTGGGTGGACGCCTCACCGAGTTCCGCGCGCGTCAGTGGGACGACCCGGACGCGTGGCGGAGGCGCAGGGACGAGTTTCTGGGGCAACTGCTCATTCACTGCGTGACGCGCGTGCCCTACTACGCGGCGCGCGTAGGCGGGCTAACCCCCGAGTCCATCACGGCCGATCCCCTCGCGGCTTTGCGTTCATTCCCCATACTCGGGCGGTCCGAGCTCATTGAGCACTTCGATGAGCTCCATTGCGACATGGGGCGCGGCGCGTGGCTCGACAAGTCCGGCGGCTCGACCGGGACGCCGGTCCGTTTCCTCCACGACAAGCACTACAAGACGGCTGCGTTCGCGACGACCCAGCTCTCGTTCGACTGGGCGGGCGTAGCCCGCGGGGACCGCCGAGTGGGTCTCTGGGCGGCGAGGCGCGATCTCGTCGGGCGTCACTCGCCTGTAAGACGGCTGAGCAGCTTCTTCCGGGACATCACGATCCTCGATGCGTTCCGCATGTGTGAGGGTGAGATGCGCGAGTACGTCGACGTTCTGAACCGCCGGCGGCCCGTGTGTCTGGACGGCTACACGGAGGCCATCTTTGCTCTGGCCGAGTTCGTTGAACGCGACGGGCTGGACGTGGCGTCTCCTCGCGCGGTCGCGACCACCGCCGGGACGCTTCTCCCTCACATGCGCGAGAAGATCGGGCAGGTGTTCCGCGCGCCGATCTTCGACAGGTATGGGACCCGCGAGGCCGGTCTCATCGCCACTGAGTGCGACCGTCACCAGGGGCTCCACCTGATGGGAGAGACGACCGTCCTCGAAATCCTCGACCGGAACGGTCGGGAGGTCGGTGTAGGGGAGTCGGGCGAGACTGTCGCCACCAACCTCTGGAACTACACGATGCCTCTCATCCGCTACCGCGTGCAGGACCAGGTGGTGCGAGGCCCGGACCTCTGCGGTTGCGGCAGGTCGTATCCGATGGTCCAGCGGATCGTGGGCAGGGCTGGGTCGTGCTTCCCCAGGCCAGGCGGGGGTATCGTTCTCCCGGAACTCTGGGTGCGGCTCTTTGGTGTCGAGTTCGACGTGCCCGGCATTGACAAGTACCAGTTCGTTCAGGAAGAGCTCGATCGGATAACGGCGCGGATCGTGCTTCGGCCCGGATACGAGGGACCCGATCTCAAGACGCGTGAGGCGATCGTCGCGCGCATCTGCGATGTCATGGGCGCCCCCTGCCACGTTGATTTCTCCATCGAGGACGACATTCCCCCGACCGAATCCGGGAAGCACCTCTACTCGGTGTCGAAGGTCGAGTCGAGTTGATGCACCGGTCGCCGAGCGGAGAGCGGAGTTGGATGCCTTCGAGGAGAACTGCCCCAAGTACAAGCAGAAGAGCATCGGGGTTGAGCTCGGCGACGAAGCGATGGAGAAACTGAAGGCGCTTGGATGCGTTCGGAAGCCGGCGCGGGCGCCGTGCGGTTCGAGTCTCGTCGGCCCCCCCTGTACTTCGGTGGAACTTCCTCAATCGCCTCACCTGCTCGTCCGTGACCATCCAAGTCCCCCTTCCTGAAGAACTCAGATAGTCTGCGACACCCGCCCAAACCGGTAGTTCTAATTGTCGTTCGCAGCAGTTATCATTGTCGCTGATCACCCGCGCGGAGAACGTGGCACAGAGCGCACGTATGGAGCTCTGACGGTACAGCGCGGGGCAAGTTGGTGATCGTTGGATGAGAATGCGGTAGGGGATGGAGCGGTCCATGGAGGGGGTGTGGTGCGCATCACTCCGGAGCGTGATGCGTAGTCCGTTGTGTTCCATGGAAGGGGAGCAAGGTGAGACGAGTAATACGGCTCCTGGCGATGCTCGCGCTGCTCGTGCTGGGTGCCACCACGTCATGTACGCAGGGGGCGGGAGAGGAATGGGACGATCTCATGCAAGAGGCTGCTTCTCTCTATGGGAAGGGGCAGTATGACCAAGCGGTGACGGGCGCCAAGAAGGCACTCGAGATTGCCGAAGAGAATGCTGGCCCGTATCATCCCGATGTGGCCCGGAGCCTGAATGTCATGGCACTTGCCTACCACGCTGAGGGGCAGTACGCTCGGGCGGAGTCGCTATATGGCCGCTCTCTGGCAGTCTTCGAGATGGCTCTCGGGCCGGACCATCCTGAAGTCGCCACGAGCCTGAACAACCTGGCGCGGTTCTGGAGTGGCCAGGGCCGCTACGCTGAGGCCGAGCCTCTGTACGAGCGCTCTCTGGCAATCGTCGAAGCGGCTCTCGGGCCGGACCATCCTACCGTCGCCACCAGTCTGAACAACCTGGCTGCACTCCACGATGCCCAGGGCCGCTACGCCGAGGCCGAGCCTCTGTACGAGCGCTCTCTGGCAATCGTCGAAGCGGCTCTCGGGCCGGACCATCCTACCGTCGCCACCAGTCTGAACA
>JBDRFG010000115.1:0-4717 GCA_043819135.1 Candidatus Eiseniibacteriota bacterium
TTGAAGTACTCGTGTCCCTCCCTGCCGTTGTAGGCGAGGGTGACCGAGGACTGCGCGCCCACGTCCCGCTCGTAGCGGAGCACCGTCGCCGTCGATTCCGTGTCGAGCGACGTCTCGTCGGAGTCGTCGCTCCCCGGGAAAACGAGGTTCGTGACGGCGTCACGGGCGACGATCGCGCCGAACCCGTTCGCCCCCTCCTTGCCGGTGAGTTTGACGCCCCAGATCGGGTCTGCTATGGAGCGCGTGTAGTGGAAGTCGAAGATGCCGGCGCCCTCGAGGAAGAACGGACGCTTCTCCTCGTAGTAGAGCGAGTATCGGTTGTTCACGTCGAGCTGGACGGCGTCGGCCTCGACCTGAGAGAAGTCGGGGTTCACGGCGGCCGCCAACATCACGTTCGGCGTCACGCCCCAACGCCCTGTCACGCCCACGTTGTATTCGTCCTCGGTCTCACCGAAGCCTCCGCCGGGGAAATCCTCGCGGTACTGCGACCCGGTTGCGGAAACCGTCGGGTCGATCTCGATGTTGCGGCCCGGCATCGCTCCCTCGAAGCCGATGAGCCGCTCCATCTGACAGAAGTAGCAGTTGTTGTCGCGGTCTCTGGCGTAGAGCCCGATGTGATGGCGCACGTCGCGCGGATAGCTCCGGACGGCGTCGACGCCCCATGTCTGCTCGCCGTCGGTCCGCTGGAACCTGAGGGTGCTGAACGGTATCGCCATCTCGACCGAGTAGCCCCAGTCGAAGATGCGACCGGCGGACTCCCAGATGCCGTCCCACGCGTTCCCGTCTCCGTGGATGCCGTTCGCCGTGTCGCCCTGGATGCCGAACGGGTTGCAGGCGAACTCGAAGCCTCCGCGCTGATCGTTGTAGGTGTCGATGCCGATGACAACCCACTCGTCGTCCCACATCCTGTCGCGGTCGCACATGCGCGCGCGGATGAGCGACGGATCCGGGTCGAAGGCGCGGACCGCCACGTAGAAATGGGTCTCGCTGTACGCCATGAGCATGTCGGTCTCGACCGGCGCCGGGACGTTCTCGCCGGGGCGCACCTCCGTGTTGACCCCCATGACCAGCGCGCGCTCCCACACGTCCTCGTCGAGAACGCCGTCGACCAGGACCTCCGTGGTCACCAGAGGCACCCGATAGGGCGTGTTGTTCCGCCTGTCGTCCGCCCCGGCCGGCGTCGTCAGCGACGCCGCCAGCAGCGCGACGAGACAGGTCGCACCAAGCCGGCGCATAGCAGTCTTCATGCCGCCTCACAAGTTGAGCTGTGTGTGCAGGATGGCAGGCCGTGGCAGGCCGCCTGACGCTCGTGGGATTCGACACGAGGGCGGCGGGGGTGGTTTAGCGGGCAGGAGGGGGTCAGAACCTGTGTCCGACCTCGGCGAAGACGCGCTGCCCCTCGGCGTCGTCGCCCCAGTCGTATTCGTAGTGGGTCGACAGGTAGAAGCGCGCCGGGAGCTCGACCTGCGCCTCGACGCGCGTCCACTGGTTCAGGCGGGAGCCGTACGACAGCGCGAGGTCGTAGTGGTACGCGCCGTACGTGACGTGCATGGAATGGCCCCGCCCGAAGACGCGTCCCAAAGTCCCCGAGGGGGTGAAGCCGCTGGACAGGTCGTTCGTGTATCCCGCGACACGCGCGCGCACCGTCATGCCGCGGGCCGGGACGTTCGCGCCTCGCACGGCCGCCGAGTATCTGGTGGTCAGGCCGCGGTCCGATTCCTTCTCCCTGAATCCCAGGCTCCCGTGGAGGGTAACGCGCTTCCCCAGCTTCGCGCTGACGGCGGCCCGATAGCCCTGGCGAAACGCGTCGTCGAAGAGCCCTTCGGCGAGCGATCGCGTCTCGTAGGTTCGGTAGTTGACTCGGCGATCGTAGCTGAGCGTGGTCGCGATCCCATCGGTCCAGGCGAACCTGCCGTTCAGATTGACGGCCGAGATGCTCACCCTCTCTCCGGCCGCGTCGCTCCGCCACCCGCGGTTGACGTCGAGAACGAGGCTCTCGTGGACGCTCCACCGTCGACCCCGCCTGTATCCGCCGCTCTGCGAGAGCGACTCTCTGCTGATCACAGCACCGTGGTACTCCCCCACCGCGGCCAGAGCGACGTCCACGCGGTCGGCTGCGAGCGGGTCGCCCGCGTATGAGGCGTACAGGCCGTAGACCCGGTTGTCGGCGCTCGGCTCCGACGACTCCCAGTCGGGGCGACTCCCGGCGAACGCGCCCCAGCGCCAGCGCTCGGATGCGTTGTGGCGCACGAGCACTCCGTCGACGGGACCGTGGCTCCTGAGGGCGTCCGACGCCAGGCGGCCGACGCTGAAGTTCAGAGGCGCTCGCGAGTCGTTGAACGAGAAGGAGGCCTCGTACAGGCGGTTCCGCCACTCGGTCGCGGGAACGTCGTCGCCGAAGGCACGGGCGCGCGAGTCGTAGCGCGAGCGCAGTCTCAGGCTCAGGTCGTATCCGCCACCGAGCAGGCCGTCGGCCCTCATCTTGAGACGGAGAACGGGCCTGTCGTAGTCGAGCCCGTCGTCGGAGAGGTCGTCGAAGTGATACCACGAGAGCGCGACGCTCCCGCGGACCGACGGGCCGTCCGGCGGCTCAGCCGGCGCCGGAAGCGCCAGGGCCAGGAGGAGAACGAGAGCGGGCAGGGTTGCGAGCGGTCTCATGACTACTTCCCGCGCGGGTGACAGGCGAGGCACGCCTGGCTGTCGTACTCGTATCCGCCGACGCCCGAGTGCTCGTCCGCCATGTCCGCCTGTTCGTGCTCGTGGCACTCCAGACAGGAGAAGTCCCCGTAGTCGGACGGGTTCACGTGGCAATCGCTGCACGAGTTCCACTCGCCCGCGTGGTCTCCCGAGTAGATGGGAAAGCGCGCGTCGTGGTCCTCCGACAGCGAGGACGCTCTGCCGTCGGGGTGACACCCCAGACACGACTGGCTGTCGTACGAGTACCCGGGCACGCCTGCGTGCGTCGCGTCCATGGCGGACTGCTGGTGTCTGTGGCAATCGAGGCAGGAGAACGTCTGGTAGTCGCCGGGGGCGGTGTGGCAGTCCGAACACCCCCCCCACTCCCCGGCGTGGTTGCCAGAGTAGATCGGAAAGTACGCGGCGTGCTCGTAGTAGAACGCCGGGCCCCAGGCCAGCATCGAGTGGCACTTCGTGCAGTCGGAACCGAATCCCGCCTCGTCGTGCGGCGGTTCTACCGCACCCTCGAAGTCGGTCACGTGGCATCCGACGCACTCGGACGTCACCCACGCGTATTCGGAGACGATCTCGCGGCGGTGGCACGCGTCGCAATCGAGCCGGACGTGAGTGCCCATGAGCTGGAACGACGTACCGCTGTGAACCTCGTGGTTGTCGAAGACCGTCCACCCGGAGGGGGTGTGACACCGCTCACAGTCGGGATGGAGCTGGGCCTCATGGTAGTCCGTGTGGCAGCCGGCGCATCGCGTCGCGACTCGCGAGAAGTCGGCCACGTCGTGGCACCGGCGGCACCCGAGCGACGCGTGCCGGTCCTCGAGCGCGAGATCGGTCTCGGCGTGATCGAATCCTATCTCCAGCCGGTCCTCGGCGGACACGTGACACGTCTCGCACTCGAACGGGACGCTCTCATGCGGAAACCCCTGTGCCGCCGCGACTCCTGCCGAGAGCAACACAACGAACACGCAGAAGGCACACACGCGTATGGTCACGCCCGAACTCCTTGGTTGGCCTGTTCCTTGGGATGCACCGATCACCCGGGAGGTGCGGGGCGCAGATAGCTCACGCCCCACGTTCCGGGCCCGGCGTGCGCTCCGACGATGCAGCCCAGCTCGAACGGCACGACCTCCGTGAAGCCGAGGCGGCTTCCGAACACGTCGGTCACCCAGTCTACAATCTCGGGACGGCCGGCGTGCATGATGCCGAGCGGGCTCGAGGCGCCTCCGCCCAGCTCCCTGTCGGTGAAGTCCGCGAGCCACTGCATGACGCCGCGGTCTCCGACGGCCCTCCCGGCGACGGCGACTTTCCCGTCGTCGATGGTCAGTATGGGCCTCACTCGCGCCATCTTCCCCAGTATCGCCTGCGCGCGGCCTATGCGTCCTCCTCGTGCGAGGTGGTCGAGGGAACCGACGGTGAAGAGAACGCGCGCCCTCAGGCGGAGGTTGTGGGCGAGATCCACGAGTTCGGCGAGACTCGCGCCCCCTTGAGCGGCTCGCGCAAGCTCGATGACCATGAGGCCGAGCGGGGCACACGTGAAGCCCGAGTCGACGACAGCCACCTCAAGCCCCGTCACCCTCCCGGCGGCGCTGCGCGCCGACTGCACCGTCCCGCTCATGTGTGAGGAGATGTGGATCGACAGGACTGACTTCGTCTCCCAGCTCAGAGACTCGTAGACGTCCAGGAATGCCTCGGGACTCGGCTGAGTGGTCGTGGGCAACTCGCCGCCTGAGCCGAGTCGCGCGTAGAACTCCTCCCTGGACAGGTCGACGCCGTCCCGGTAGACGTCGAGGCCGAAGCACACGGAGAGCGGCACGACGACCACCCCCAGTTCCTCGGCGAGGTCGACCGGCAGGTCGGCCGTGGAGTCGGTCACGACGCGCACGTGATGCCCCGAGCGGCGGATGGGCCTGACGAGGGAAGGCCCGCCGGCACCGCCCGCGAGCCCGTCCCGCGCCGCGTCCGCTCCCGACTCCCCCTGCCCGTCCACGAGCGACCGGACGAACTCCCTGTGCTGCTCGCGCATGTC
>JBDRFG010000116.1:0-21928 GCA_043819135.1 Candidatus Eiseniibacteriota bacterium
CGAGGATCTGGACGCCGCCTTCTCGGCGGTGGACAGGGCGATCGAGAGGTTTCCAGGGTACGCCGACCTATGGCACCTCAAGATGAACCTCTGCGCCCTCAAGTGGCGGCGAGCGACTTCACCGTACCGCTTCCAGAACGAGGCGAACGTTGAAGAAGCCGCCCGCAACGAGGCGTGGCGGCTTCTTCGGTTTCACTTCGACGAGCAGGGAGACCTGCTCACGGACGACGGCTCTACTACTTGGCGATCGAGTGGTTGACCCACGCGAACACGTCCGCGTGCATGTCCGTCGTCTCGGACGTGGCGAATACCATGACGTAGAGGTTCGTCGTGTCGGGCGTCTGTTCCATGAACAGGTTGGTCAGGCGGGTCAGGGTGGCGATCGGGGCGAGGTTCATCGCCCACCCGTCGGGCGCGGCCCCGAGGCTGTGGGCCAGGGTGACCTGCCCGGTGTTGGCGTGGTTGGCGGTCCAGCGGATTCGTGCGTGCTTGCTCTGGAAACGGCGTGCCATGGGGATTCCTCCGGTGGTGACGTTGGGGTAGAGTCCAGCCTCCACGCTTGACAGAAAGGTGTCAAGCGATTAGGTTGACTACAGCAACCAGCAGCAACCGGAGGACACCATGGCAGCGAAAGCAAAGAAGACGACCGCGAAGGCATCCATCTCCACCGTCGTGACGACCGAGCCCGTCGTCGCCACACCCACGAGCATCACGATCCCCGCTGGCGGTTCCAGGGTCCTGCGGTTCGAGCGAGCGGACGGCAACGGCGGCGCGGCGGCGCTGACCGCCACCGTGACCGACGAAGGGATCGTCGTCGAGAACGCGACCGACGACGAGGTGGTCGTCGAGGCGAAGGTCTACCGGAAGTAGCACCCCGTGGTCTGTCGCGACACAGCCGAGCCCCCGAAGGTCCAGGTCCACACGCGGTTGTATGTCAAGGACGTCGAGACCCTCAAAATTCGCGCCCTGCGGGAAGGACTCCCATGGCAAACGCTACTGCGAAGCATCGTCCACCAAGCCCTCACCAAGAAGTCGAGGGTCGGATGACGCTGTTCGCCTGGAAGTTCCTGGTGCCGTCCGACAGGTGGTATCCGCACCCAGACGACGATCGCAATCTGTACAAGGGGATCGTCGCCGTTGCGGTGGCTGCCGACTCATCGACCGCGCGCACGGCCCTGGAGAAACACCTCACCGACGACGGGACGGATGCGAGCTGGCTCGCCGTCGCGAAGGTCTACCAGATCCCCCTGGTCGACGGCGCGGTCCTGGCCTTCGCCGAGGTCTGATCGATGGAGTGGTGGGAAGGAATCTTGATGCTGGCGGCAGGTGTCTTCGTGGGCTGCCGCGTCTGGCGGGGGTCGTTTTGAGCCTGCTGAACCAGGGGCCGCCCCCAGAGCGCGAGTTCCGATGCGGCTCCTGTGGCAGGGTCGACACCTACAGGTTGCCCCGCTTCAGCATCATCAAGCCGAGGTGCTGCGAGCAGCCGATGCTGGCCGGGTCTGTGCTGTCCAGGCACGCGGTCCTCGCGAAACTCAAGATGGACATCATCGGGGACAAACGGGAACGGTGGAGGCTCGAACCCGGGGCGCGCGAGAGGCGCGAGTCTATCCTGGCGAACCACCCGGACTGGACCGACCTGCACCAGGTCTGGCAGCGCGGGAAGGGCCGTCTGCTCGGAAGCGAGCTCGTCGGCATGGTCGGCCGCGTCCAGAACGGCTGGGAGTACGACCTCGGAATCGGAATCTCGGACGCGAAGAGGACCGGAACGGCGACGAGCCGCCACGGCGCGCTTGCCGCGATGATTCACGCTCTAGGGGGATGAAGCGATGACGGTCGTCCGCACGAACCACCACGCTCGACTCCAGGTCCGCTTCGACAAGGATGGGCCGAGCCCGTGGAAGGTCTACGACTACGTGAGCGAGATCCAGCTCGGCTCCTACGCCACCAAGGGGCAGGCCCTGGCGGCCTACCGGGACGCAGCGTTGCCGATCCTTCGGCACATCATGCAGGCGGCAGGATCGTGATCCCCCGACTTCGGTGTGAGTGCTGCGGAAAGCGACGGCTGCCTCCGTGGCGGCGTGGACAGAGCGCCACCGCGGGAGTGTGCTCGGCGTGCGCTGGGATGGCCGACCCGAACTGCAGCGGCTGTCAGAGCCGCCGCCGGGAAAGGCGCCTTCGGGATTCCATGGAGAGGAAAGCATCTTGAGCGACGACAGGCTCTGCCAAGCGTGCGGAAAGAATCTCGCCATGAAGCCGAAGGGGGAGGAGGGGGGCGGGATCTGCCGCGTGTGCATGGACGAGGCCGACAGGATCGCGAGCGCGCCGCCCCCGCTGGTGGTCCACTTCTGCGTGTTCACCTACGGCGGCGTCAACGAGGAGACCGTCGACTGCATCCTGGCCGAGTTCGGGATGGCCCCGGGCCTCGGGGTGCAATTCCTCTACGACCGGGTCAGCGGCGACGCCCTCATCAGCCGGTCGCGCTCCGTGGCGCTCTCTCGGTTTCTTCTGGAGACCGAGGCCGACGTTTGCTTCATGCTCGATCGAGACATCGTGTGCGTCGCCGGCGAGATCGTCGAGACCTGCAAGATCGCCCACCGTGAGAAAGCCTGCGTCGCGGGCCTGTACCCGAAGCGTACGCCGGGCATGGGGATGACGAGTCGGCTCACCAAGGACAACCCGGACTTCATCGTCGGGGAGGACCGCCTCTGGCCGGCCGAGTACCTCGCCACGGGGTTCTTGGCAATCCCGAGATGCGCTCCGCGGGCCGTCGTCGACACCTTCTGCAAGACGAGCGTCGCTGACAGCCTCCGCGTGCAGCCGTTCATCTACGCCCCCGACCCGGCCAGGGAAGCGTGGGATTTTTTTCGTCCCGTGGTCGCACCCTCGACGATGGTCAAGGGCAAGGGGGAGTATCTGAGCGAGGACTGGGCGTGGAGCCGCCGGGCCTCGTCGGCTGGAATCCGTCAGCTCGTCTGGTCGAAGCCGAGCCTCGTCCACTACGGCAGGCAGGGGTTCGTGCCGGCGGACGGGCTCCCCGGGAGACTCCTGGTTTCGAGGACCTGAGTTCCTACGCAGGACCCTGAGCGGAGTTTGCGCGACGGAGCAACTCGTCGGTGTTCGCTTCGATCTTGGCGAGGCGTTCGCCGTGCTGGGCAAGGTGTGCGAAGACGGTCTCGTGCATTCTCCGGCAGTCCATGGCGCTGACGGAATCTGGATGGTTGTGCTGGTCGAGCCGCTTGTCCACGTAGGTCCGAAGGGTCCACACTCCGGCGATAGCCGTACCCCCGAAGGTCAGGACAGCGAGGCCGATCGTGATGAGGCTGGACGTGGTCATCGAGAACGACGTTGGACGAGATCAGAAAGGGCTTGCAGTATCCTTTCGAGCCGACGGAGCATCGGGACCAGCAGGTCGACCGAACTCGGGATGACCATCACGGAGACGGTCTTGGCTCCGGTCGCCGCCGTCACGTAGATGTCAGTGCCCTTCGGCACGGTGAACGCGAGTTGACTTCCCGTCGGCAGGTAGAACGCGTCGGCCTGGTTCTGGCTGAATCCGACAAGTGCGATTGTTACCGCCTGGGAATGGACGATGACGTCGGATTCCTCCGTGGCCCTGTACGCCAATTCGTACTTCCCAGCGACGGACGGGAACCTGCCTGTGAAGGACATTGCTGGACAGTACCATGCCCCAACGGTAAAATTCCATCGATGACGTTGCTGTCCAGCCTCCTGTCAAGCAAGAAGTTCAGGGCATTCCTGCTGCTGCTGGTCTGCGCGACTGTCCTCGCTGGGGTGGGGAAGATCGACTGGGATCAGTGGACGGCGTTCGCCGAGCATCTGGGCTACGTCTACATCGGGGGGCAGAGCCTCGTCGACTTCGGATCGCGGCTTCTGCGGCAGGCCGCGCCAGCGACGGAGCCGACCCCACCGGCGACGGAGAAGTAGCCCGTGCGGCGGGCCGTTGTCATCGCCATCGTCGCGGCGACGTGCGCCACGGTGCCACCCCGCCCCGCGGAGGTCGCCGAGAAGGCCCTCCTCGCCCTCGACACGGCGTTCACGGTCTGGTACGTCGCCCGTGTCGACGCGGCGCCCACGGAGGCCGACGTCGTGGCCCTGGACCCCGTGGTGGCCCGCTGGGGTGCCCTGGTGGCCGCCGTCGGGGCGGGGCTGGTTGCGGCCCGGGGGGGCGACGACGCGGCCCTGGTGGCCGCCATCGCCGACGCGCGGGCGTTCCTGGTGACAATCGGAGCCGATCCATGAGCGCCGCCACGGTCATCGAGATCCTGAAGCTCGGGATGTGGGTCTGGGAGCAGCTCGTCGAAGGGCAGAAGCCGGGGGACATCAACCTCGCCGGCCACCTCGAACGGACTCGGCTCGTCCGCAAGGCCGCGCGTGAGCGCGCGCTCCGGCGCGTCCAGGGGCGGCCGGCGCTGCAGGCCGTGAAGCGCCCAGAGGCGTCGTCGTGAGCCTGTCGGGTTGCGCCCTTGGGTCCTTCCGGGATGCCCCGGTGACCTGCATCTCCGAGCGGCAGCGCCGCTTCCACATCGCGACAGAGGCTGCGTCTGTCCTGTCGCTCCCGTTCTACCTCAAGGTCGCGTCGATGAAGGCCGCGCCGCCGTGGGTTCGAGTCGCCGCCGGCGTCATGGCCTTCGGCGTGGCTGTCGTGGACGGAGGGCTGTTGTTCCGATGGGCGGATCTCGCTCGGAGGCGTCGGCAGCCATGATCGTCCCTGCCCTCGCCGTCGGTGCCTGGGAGCTCGCCTGGCTGGTCTTCTACGACGTCGAGCGGAAGAAGCTGTTCACGGAAGCCAGGGCCGAGGCGACCCGCCGGGGGAAGCCGCTGCTGGTTGTCGGCGCTCCGGACCCGGGGGATCCCTACGGCTGCGGTGACGTGGTCGTCGATCTTCGGCCGGCGAAGCAGTGCAAGCGCACCGTCCGGACGTCGATCGAGTCGATGCCGATGTTCAAGGACAAGGAGTTTGGGGCCTGCTTCTGCGCGCACGTCCTCGAGCACGTCTGCCAGCCCTTGAAGGCCCTCCTCGAGCTCCACCGAGTCGCTGACACCGTCCACATCTGCCGCCCGCGGCCGTGGACGCTGACCGCGTGGGTGGTCCCAGGTCACGCCTGGCTGATGGTGAAGAACAAGGCGGGCGGGTTCGACTTCCTCCCGTTGCGGGACCGCTGCAACGTCCCGACTCGCCAGGGTTCCTGATCAACCCCAGAGGGTCGTGTACATGGCCAGGAAGCGCGCGGCGATTCTGTCGGCCTTGTTGGGATTCTGGGCGATGATCCCGTGGCCGCCGACGTAGCTCGCGCGCACCCGGGACCACTGCTGGACCGAGAGGTGGGGAACGAGTGGAAACAGGCGCTGCGCTTTGGCCGCGATGATCCTCGTCCCCTTGTCGATGTTGTAGGCCGGGTCGAAGAGGCGCGAATTCGGGGCGTTGTAGGGCATACCCCCGAGCATTCGCGCGGCGATTGCAGAGACCTGGAGGAGACCCGTCGAACCGAACGTCCACAGGCGAAGGACGTCGGACTTGCTGGCGCCGTCACGGAGCCTCCTGCACACCTCCAGGGCGTCCTCGTAATCTGGACATCTTCCCCATCTGGCAGAGTCCCCGGCGACATCGCAGGCCCAGGACTTCATCGCCCTCACGCCCTCGGGGTTGTAGGACCTCGGCCTGAAGTTGCTCTCCAGCTTCATGAAGGTGACGATCACGGGCGCGGGGACATCGTAGAGCCCGGCCGCTCGTTCGATCATGGCCTGGAACGGAACGGCTCTGGCGGGCCATGGATGGCTTGTGGAGGCCAGTGCGAGATTCTCGAACGCAAGCCAGGTCCAAATCAACACCATCCCAACGACGGTTTTTCTCACGGTGCGTCCTCTTCGTCGGCGTGCGGAAGGTCTGGAGGCGACGTGGGCGCGACGAGTCGCTGGTGGGTGACGACGATCAGGAGGCAGAGCCCCGCGGTCGAAAGGAGGCGTTCCGGGACGTCCCACCACGGCACTTCACCCAGGGCGTACCTCCACGTCGAGAACCACACCACCAGGATGGAGGCCCAAAGGCTCATGCAGAGGTCACAGGCCCACGGCTTGATCCCTCTGATCATCCATCCCCGGACGACCTTGAACGAGCGGACGAACTGGACGATCAGATACGCCGCCAGCGCGCCGGCGATCAGCCACACCCGCCGCACCCCGGCGAGTAGGTGAGGACGTAGCCGCCAGCCCGAGCCCGGACGTTCACCCACATCGACAGAGCCCTCGAGTAGTAGACGAATCCGACCATCCCCTGGGACTCGTGTTCGGCGTGGCGTTCTGCCCGGATCTGTCTGAGACGGGCCTGTGCCTGCGGTGCGGTGAGGGTTTCTGGCCGCGGGGTAGCCATCGTCCTACTTTGCGAGAAGCTTGACGGCGATCGAAAGAGCAGTCAGCCAGACGAGCCCGGAACCCTTCTTCGCGGGGGCCTTCGCCTTCTTGGCGTCGGCCTCCTTCTTGGCGTCGGCCCTCTTCTTGGCGTCGGCCCTCCGCTTCGCCCAGGCGTCGGCGTCGGCCTTCTTCTTCTCCTCAATCGTTTTGGAGGAGCCGGCCTTCTTGGCGTCGGCCTCCTTCTTCGCGGGCTTCTTCTTCGCGGGCTTCTTCTTCGCCTTGGCGTCGGAGGTGGAAAGCCTGCCGGACGACGTGCGGGGCCTACTCGGGACGGTGTCAGCGATTCTCCGGAGGGATTCTTTGATTGTATCAACGCGACCCGTCCTCACCCCGTACGCAACAGCCATCTTGAGGCAAAGGTGGAGTGCCTCCTGGGGTGTGTGCTGCATCCTGCTGAGCACGTTCCATCCCCCGTGGGTCGGACTCGGTACCTGCCGAGCCACCTTCTTTGCAGGAGAGTCGGTCGTCCTCGTCTTGAATCCGGCCACAATCTGACCCCCCGACCCCAGCCAATCCACGACTCCGTAGTCAAATGAAACTGTCGAACTGACGAGCTTGCGGGTGATCGGCGCCCACGAGAGGAACCCGGACATGTGCTCCTCTGGCAGTGGAAGGACGATCTGAGCCATCTCGGCCACGAAGTACTCAGGGTCGTTCCCGACGGCATGGGCAATTTTCTCTGCCCGCTTCAACGAAGGGGCGTGTACGTCGCGGCGGCTGATGTGCGTGTAGCCAGGGATGATTCTGCTGTGTTTCTGTCCTTTTCTTGACGACAGCCCCAGCACATGCGCCTCGGCTTGAACCGTGCAGAAGAACAGCCAGAGCAGTCTCCGGAAGGCGGCTTGCTTTCCCCCCCACGCGAAGAGAACCGTTGCATATGGAAGTAGGCTTTGACTTCCCATCCATTCGGGGCTGCACATCGTGTCACTCGACATCAACGCACTGAACAACGCCAACGACGTAGCCGGAGTGGCGGGGATGAGCGGAGCGATGACGACCTGTGACCTGTGACGGCTTATCAACTGCGCCGTCAAACCTGTGACGCCGCCAACATCCTCCATCTTGTTGAGCGCCGTCTGCCAGACAGGCTTGACCTCCCCGAGCGCAACGTTGGAAACGAGATCCATGGAGATTCCGGATGTTGCCTTCACCATCTGGGGGTTCGAGGTTCTTGCTAGGATTGCTGCGATGTTTCGATTCCCGAGGGGGTGCTCGCGAAGTACGGTTGTCGAGATTCCTTCAACGTTCGCCGGAGGAGGAGTGCCGTCTGCCCCGAAGAGGTCACTGAGGATCTTACACACGATGGGCGCTGCAAAGGATATGGCCACCCCCGCTGGCCCCGAGAATGCCCCCGCCGCTCCGAGGAGTTGGGTCGCCATGCCCACTGCACCATTCACAACTTCTCCCATATCGTCGCCGGCGAACGAAGAAGCCCTCTCAGCCAGCCCCTTCACGGCGGACCAATCCCCTCCGTACTTCGCGCCGAGCTTCGAAGAGATAGCGATGTTGACCCCAGGAATATCCAAATTCCCGCCAGAGCTTACCTCCAGTGGTCCGATGCTTCCCATGGTCAGGTCATCCTACAGGAGCAGCAATGCGGCTGCGACGACGGCTGCGATGGAGAGGTACGTGCCTTTCCCGGCAGCCTCCTCCTTCGCCTTGGCGTCGGCCTTCTTCTTCTCCTTCTTCTTCTTCTCCTTCTTCTCCTTCTTCTCCTTCTTCTTCTTCTTCTTCTTCGCGGGCTTCTCGGCCTTGGGCAGAAGCTTCGAGACCTCGGAAGCGGTGCACCCGGCGGCAATCAGAACTCTCTTGGCCACCATTATCGTTGCCGCGCTCGGGGTTCCTTTCCCGAGGAGATCAGCGACTTTCTGCTGGAGAAGGGGATTCGAGGCCAGCTTGCAGGAGGTGCTCGCTGCGAGCGTCGTGGCCGTCTTTTCGAGCTTCGCGATTTCGGCCCTCGCCTTGTCTTCAAGCGGCTTCACCGCGATGTCGAGTTCCTTCTTGAGGTCCTCGACGTTGATCTTGAAGCCGAGGCCGGTCGCACTCGCGGTCACGGGAGCGCCGGCGGCCTTCTTCTCGACGAGGGACTGGGGGGTTTTCCTCGCGGCCCGGTTCCGGATCTTCGCCATCGCGCAGTCGGCCATCGTGGCGTTGTGCCGCTCGGTCGACTCGCGCTGCTTGAGCTTGGCGACGGTCTCACGCATCACGGCGGCTTCCTGGGGGCGCCCGGCCCGCATGGCCTTCTTGATGTCTTCCGTCAGGCCCGCCCGCCACCGCTGCGCGACCACGATGCGTTCCTTCGCGGTTGCGGCGGCCCACGCGACCTTCTGCTTCGCGCGGACGACCTTGGTCGCCAGGTTGGCCTTCCCGATGAACTTGAACCCAGCCGCAGCAACCTGCGCGGTCGCTCCGTCGCCGCTGGCCGGCGCCGCGGCGTAGGTCTTGCCGAGGATGACCTGCATCTTGTTGTTGCGGGCCATCTGGGTCGCCAAGACCTGGAGCTTCGCGTAGCGGACGGCGCGGCCGGCCGCAGCCGCTCGAGCAGCGTCGAGACGGAGGATCGCCGAGGAGTTCTTCGTCGGGGACCCTGACAGCTTCGCAATCTGCGTGTCGAGTTGCTTGACCCGGGCGAGGTAGCTTTGCTTCTGCGTCGCTGCCTTCTTCGCCACGGTCACGCGCTGCGTCAGCTTCACCTCGACGCGCTTGACCGTGGCCTGTGCGGCGTCGACGGACGGCGACGCCACGCCGAAGGGACCATCGGTCACGCCGAGCGCGCCATCGAAGGCCGACAGGCTCGACGCCCCGCTGATTCCGGCGTCTTCGTAGCGGTCGGCCCCAAACAGCGTCGCCTCGATCTGACCGAGGTCGCCGAAGAACGTCACCCCCTCGAGGATCTGAATCAGATCCCCGAGGAACTGCCCGGACGAATCCTGGGCCGAACGCTCCGTGACATCAGAGGGGACGCCGGCCGACAGGAACGTTCCGGAGTTGCCCCCGTGTCGTCGTGCCAGCACATCCTCTGGAATGCCCCTGCGAGGATCTATGGTCGTCCCAAGGCTTTGGACGACCGTGCTCACGTGCGGGACTCACCCGAATGGAGGACGAGGTCGCCGGTGAAGACCACGCCGACGACCTTCTGGTTCACCGAAGCGGTCCAGGCCCCGGGGCCGGTCGCCGTCGTGTCGACGGCGAAGGTCCCCTTGATGGCGTGGCCGCCGGAGAAGCGGTAGATGCCGGTATCGAACACCATGTCTGGCGCCGGCCCGAGCGTCGCGAGAAGCTCAGCCATCGAGATCAGGGAGGTGAACACGTCGAAGTTCCTCCCCTCCTCTCGCGCCTTGAACGTGATGCGTGCCCAGTTGTCCGGAATCTGGTCGGCTGCCGCTTCCTGGATGTAGCCTCGGATGCGGCGCAGAACGAAGTCCATCCCCTTGGGGATGGCGACGTCCACCGCTTGCAGCGAGACGACACCGGCCGTGCTGATCGTCGCCTCCCACCGCAGATGGTCGACTCGGACCACCTCCGGCGGGAGATCGAGGACGTCGCGAATGTACCGTTTTGCTTCCCCGTCGGATCCACGCAGACGCTTTTCGAGCGCAGCGAGGATCTCGATCTCGGTCATTCCCTCGGTTCGAAGACCGAGTTGTCGGGCGGCGTCCTTGAGAAGCACGGGCAGAGCCCTTCTGCGCCTAGCCCTTGGTGGCGGCGCTGCGGATCAGACCGTGGAGGTACAGGCGGACCATCACGTCGCCGGCCAGGGTCGGCGTCTGGCCGCCTGCCGCGGCCGAGAGACCGGCCGCGACCACGTCGGTCGAGGCCCAGGTCCGCTTGTGGTACGTGATCACGCCGTCGCAGTCGCTGCGGGGCGTGATGAGCTGCTCGCGGGCCAGCTTGGCGGCGGCGGCGGTGGCCGGCGTGCCGATCGTCACGATCCCGGCGTCCGTCTCGACGGTGTTCCCGGCGAGGCCGTAGCCCGAGGGGAACTTGACGAGCGGGCCTTCCGCCACGTCCTTGCGGTTGAGCTGGAACATGAGGTACCCGTTCTCGGCGACCTTCTTGATGTCGGCCGGGGGGGGGACCGTGTTCCCGAGCGCCGTCGGGATGTGGACGCCGATGCGCTCGAGCCGCATCTCTTCGCCCTCGGGGATCTTCCGCGGGGTGGCGAAGTTCGTGTCCAGGATCTCCTTGTTGGTGAGGTCACGGAAGAAGTTCAACGTGTGGTTCAGCGCGACGGCGCCGTTGACGAGCATCGTGGTGTCCCACTTGTCGTCCTCGCGCCACTCGCTGATGTTGATCTTCTGCTGGGTGACGGAGTCCCAGAACATTCCAGGTTCGCCCTTGATCGCTACGAGTGCCATGACGTGTTTCTCTCCTTGCAGTGGGGTAGGCCCGGAGGGCTACGAAAAGCGGGGTGAGCCCGGAGGGCTACGACAGCCAGGTTCCGATCTGGCCCGGGAAGGACGGTTCGACCTCGACCTCGACGCCCTCGAACCCCGCCATGTAGGAGGGAACGGGCTCCACGTCGACGTCGCCCATGGATCCGCTGTGCGAGGGCAGGCCGAGGAGTTCATCCTCCTCGGGGAGATCGTCGTAGCTCCCGTAGCCCCCGTCGGAGAAGCCGAGGGTGATGGGGATGTCGGCGTACCCTGCGACTGCGGTCGCCAGGGCGAAGCCGCCGAGGCCGCCGATGATCCCGACGGCGAGCTGCGGGCTCACCCGGAAGGCGAGGCCGCCGCCGACGATGGCGAGGCCGAGCGCGATGGCCGCCTTGTAGATCGGCTTCTCGATCTTGATCATGCCGAAGAGCTTCGGGAGCACGAAGGCCCCGAGCATGATCGATCCGGCGGCACCGCCGGCGACCATCAGGCTCTCCTTGAACTGCTCGGCCGTGGGGACGAGCGCTCCGATGCCGCCATCGAAGTCATCGAGGGGCGGAAGGTCGACGGTACGGGACATGTTGGAACCTCCGAGGTGGGTGCTGCCGACGATGATCGGGATCTTCGCCCGACCGCATAGGGACTTGAAACCCGGACCGCTTCCGGGCGGCCCGTACTTGGCGCAGACGCAGCGGTCGTTCTTCTTCCCGCCGCGCCGGACGACGAGGCAGCTCCGCGATCCGCTGGTGCCGCCTTCGAGTGTCTGGATCTTGGCCATCGTGCTCCGCGCTACGCGGCCTTCTTGATGAGACCCTTGCGGCGCTTCGTCGCCATCATCTTCTTCGTGGCCGCGGCGCGCTTCGCCTTGGTCCACGGGGTCTTCTTCCTGACCTTGACGCCGGCCTTCGCCTTCTCGGCGGCGCTCATGTAGCCGGGGCCGGGCTTGAACTTGAAGCAGCGGATCTTGCCCTTCGGCCCGGGCTCGAGCTTGACGCAGGTCATCACGTCCCCGCGAAGCATCCCCGAAACCGCGCTGCCGAGCCCTCCGGGCGTGTACGTTCCGAGACCGGTCTTTGCCATGGTACCTCCTGAGAAAGCACGAGTTGTGCGGCCGGACGTCGGCTTCGCCTTGAAGCTCACGATCGTTCCGTCGCTTTTGGTAAACCTGACGTTCGGCACACGTAGAGACTATTGACCTGTGGAAACGCTGTCAAGGCTTTTCACAGGCGTGGTACCTTCGAGATCATGCCGACGCCGGCCTCCAAGAGTTCCGCTACCGCAATCGCCGCAGGCAAGGTCCACGAGGGTTTCAAGTACGGGATCGGCTTTTTCGCAGCGAGCGTGATCATCGACGCCATCGCGAAAATCTGGAACAGCACCCCGTCGAACAGGACGCCCAACCCGCCGTCGGGGCTCTCCGAGTTCGCCCTGAATGCACGTCGCAGATCCACGACGAAGGTCGCGTTCACCACGAAGGACGGCAGGAGGGTGTCGTTCCGAACACGGGCGATGTGACGACGATTATAGACTTGCACGTAGGCTGAATGGTAAAACGCAAGTATGCTGACGAATCCCGAGATCAAGGGAGAAGGGACCAGAACATGAGCCGATTTGCACACTCCCCGCTCGACATCGCGCTGGCGGGCAAGGACAAGACGATGGAATTCATGCAGTCGGCCTACGACATCGAGGTTGTGGGTGGCCGGGGGGCCGGAACCGTGTTGGCCCAGAGCGGCTTCGCCAGCTACGAATCCAGCACCTTCTTCACGACGCCGCGGGACAACCCGCCCGCCCCCCCCCCTCCGGCGGCAACGGCCCCGAAGACCCTCGCCGCCATCGGAGCGACTCGCTTCGGGGATGGGCTGGAGTACCTCCGGCTCCGGTACATGCAGGCCAAGCGGAACGCCGTCGAGTGGCCCGAGAACCAAAACGCATGGCTCAGCGTCGCGGCGAGGGTGGCGAACCTCCACGACATGCTGTTCCGCGGTCTGGAGAAGTACGCCGGCGCGAAGACGTCAACGATGGCGACGAAAACCGTCGACGTCCTGAAGAGTTCCATGGGGCCGATCGAACACGACGTGCGCGACATCAAGATGGGCGGGTGGGAGCCCTCCGCGAGGCTCACCCCGGTTCTGGCGGCCAAGGAAAAGCGCGAAGGGATCTTCCCGCTCTCGACGGCCCCTCCCGGGGGATGGAAGCTCGCCAACAACAAGAAGAGCATCTGGCACGAGTTCTCTCTGAGGCTGCAGGAGGTCCTGAACGACCTCGGGTACAACGCCGGGGGGGAGGACGGCTGGTACGGAAAGACGAGCCACACCGCGATGGTCCGTGCTCGCGCCGCCAACGCGGCGCTGATCGAGAAGTACCTCGGACCGAACGGCATCCCGAACAACCTCCCCGAGTTGATCAAGGCGTTGCTCGGTCAGGGCGACGTCCCCGCCGAGCCCGAGAAGCCCGCCCCCGGCGAGCAGACGGCCGTCGCGGAAGCGAAGAAGAAGAGTGACGCCGCTGTGGAGAAGCGCCCGGCCGACCGGAAGAAGCTCGCCAAGCCGAAGAAGAAGAAGGAGAAGAAGCCGAAGGAGAAGAAGCCGAAGGAGGAGGAGCCGAAGGAGGAGGAGGAGGAGGAGGAGAAGGAGGAGAAGAAGGTCGAGAAGGCCGGGTTCAGCCTCGGGACGTGGTCGATCGTCGGCGGGGTCTTCCTCTTCATCGTCGCGCTCCTCGCGCGCCCGAAGAGGAGCGACGCCGTCGCGGACTTCCGACGCGCGCTCAAGGGCGCGGGACGAGATGGGATGTCGAGGCGATGCCTGCAATTCCGCCGGAACAAGGACGGGAAGAAGGTCTGCGCCAGGTACACGAAGCCGCGCCGTCAGAACCTCCGCGGGTCGTGGGCGCTGACCGACTGACCGCTCCGCGGCTGCGCGCCGTGAGCGCGTCCAGGAGTCACCCATGCGATCTCTAGGTATCTTGTACGGGGCAGGTTTGGTGCCGGGCGTGACGTACCCGGACTCGTTCCCGACGACGACGGAAACGATGGTGTTGGCTAGGGTCGCGGGGCTGCCGACCCCGCAAATCCGGGAGGCGTTCCAGAAGTTTCTCGACACCCCGGGCATCAGTCCTGCCGACGCCAAGGCGTTTCTGAAGCGGTGGGGGGACGCCGCGTGGAACAGTATTCAGTCGTCGGACAAAGCCTACAGGGGGGAGTGGAATCGTTTTCTTCGCGCTGCGCTCTCAACTCCGGCCTCAGTCACGATGACGGGCATGGAAGAATTCTTCGACCGTTGGCGGTTGCAGAACGTCGAGTGGCGCAAGGAAAACTGGGACAGGCGTATCCCCTCCAGGGACCAACTCCGCTCTTATCTCGACACGTTGTCGCAGACGCAGCCGATCCCGCGAAAGGCCGTGATCGAAGTTCTCCGTCAGGCTACGGCGTACGCCGACCTCGCGCACAACATCTTCCGGATCTCTTCGACCGACTACGCCGCGACCATCCGAGACGTCATTCGGAAGCGCCTCAACGACAACACCTTCGGAAACAACCTCGCGATGGGCGTGGAGGAGATGATAAAGTTTCTCGGGCGGGCTCTGGCGTTCGTCGCCAAGAATATCCTCGCCCCTGTCGCCAAGGGCTTGTGGGCGAGCGTTCCGTGGTGGCTTTGGGCACTCCTCGTCCTCGGCGGGGGGGGATATGTGGCCGTGGCAACGGCCCCTGGGCGGGCCGTCGTCCGCCGGGTCCGCGAGCGGCGGGTCCGGGGGGGGACCGCCGGGGCGTTCCTCGCGGCCCCGCTGTCGTCGTCTGCTCTGGCCGGGTACACTCCCGCCGGACTGCGGGGGGCGATGATGCGCTGCGTCCAGTACTCGACGACTCCTCGGGGCGTGAAGCGGTGCGTGACGATGGAGATCGGCCCAGGTGAAGCAGACCCCGAGGCCCGCGCTGATGCCGGGATCACGAAGCCTTACCGCTACAAGACCGAGAAGGCCCAGACGCGAGGACGCCCCCATCGTGCCGTCGGGATCAAGGCGTACCCGAGGGTCTACACCGGGAAGACCGGGCGGAAGGTGCGGACCGGCGCGAACGTGCGCGTCCCGCCGCCCGCCGCCGCCAAGCAGAGGAAAGCCGCGTGAGTTTCCCCCTCCGTTCCCGGGGCCAACGCGGGCTCGCCCTGGCCGCGCTCGGCAAGTTCCCGACGATCCGCCTCGTGAATTCCATGCTCAACGTTCCCCCGTGCGAGGTTGTGCTTGAGGTCAACGAAACGCGCTACCGCTATGACTTCGGGTACGACTGCGACGTTGCGTGGTCCGTTGCGGCCGGCGCGGACAGCCGAAACCCTCGCGTTCAGGTCGCTGCTTTGAACCGTGCCCGGAAGTACCTCGTGAAGCGGCGAAGCTAGACGACCTCACCGGGCGCGGGTAGGATGACACCGATGCTCGGTGAACTCGCACTCGGAAATGGCCTCGGGCTCGGTCCTCTGCTGCGCTGGCCAGGTGGGAAGGCGCGATTCGCTGGCCGCGTCGTTCCGCGCATCCCGAAGCACCGAGTGTACTGCGAGCCGTTCTTCGGGGGCGGCGCGCTGTTCTTCGCCAAGCCGGAGGCGAAGGTGTCGATCCTCGGCGACGTCACGAAGAAGACGATCGCCTTTCACGACCAGGTGAGGCGCGGGGCGTTGCGGCGCTGCCGGGAGGGCGTCACGGTTGGGCCTGCGGCGTTCAAGAAGGGGGAGGACGGGAAGGCGAAGTCGGCCTGCGACGTGCTCGCGTGGACGATGTCCTCGTACCACGGGTCCATCACCCCGTCCGGCCGGTCGTCGAAGCACGGTGGACGTCAGAAGATGCGCCACCTGAAGGAGTACGAGGGGATGCTCCGGCGCGCGTTCCTCACGCTGGGCGACTTCGCCCGGACGGTCTCGAAGGCGGATCGCCGCGGCGGGAGGGAAGCCTTCTACTTTCTTGACCCGCCATGGCCCGGTCTCCAGGGCTACTCGAAGAAGTACACAAAGATGGGCGGGGCAGACGAGAAGGGGGCGACTCCGGCGCGCGTCCGGAAGGTCATGGACGACGTGAAGGGGAAGGTCTGGGTGGTCTACAACGACCATCCGGAGGTCCGGGAGGCGTTCTGCGAGGGGAAGAAGGGGAAGTGGAAGTGCTACGGCCTGAAGCAGAACGTGCAGCATGGGACGGGCGGGATGCAGAAGAAACCGTGGATTCTCGCCACGAACTACAACCTGAAAGGAAAACGCTGATGCTCGGTGAACTTGCTCTCCAGAGTCTTTCGGGACGGGACGACTTCGACACCTGGAAGCGGAAGGTGTCCGCCCTCGTCTCCAAGAAGTACGGGGTCGAGGCCGACGATCTCCCCGACATCGACTACTACTCGCACTATGAAGATGGCATGTCCCCTGCTCAGGTTGTGACGGGGCCTCTCCGTCGGATGCTGCGTGAGGAAGGGTACTAGGCCATGTTCTCCGAGCGTGCCATGAGCAGCTTCGGCCGCGGGCTGCACGGCGACCTCGACCCCGAGTACGTTCGCGCCTGCGTCGAGTGGACAGAGAAGATCCGCCGCTTCCCCCCGAAGTACGCGAAGAAGAAGAAGTGCTACACGCGCTTCGACCGCGCCGACGAGGAAGCCCGCAAGCAGTCCGAGGCGAATCGAGAGACGACGGCGACCGTGACCGTCAACGGCAGGACGAAGACCGAGTGCAAGCGGGGCTCGTGCCACCGGCTCGGCGGGCTCGATGGCGTCCCCGTGTACCGCAACCCATGGGCGATCGGGCTCGCGGTCGTCGGGGCGGTCGCGTACGCCAACAGCCGACGGAGCAAGGGCAAGGGGCTGCTGGACCTCGGGGTGTTCAAGGCTGGCGTCGAGCCGGTCATCCGAGAGATCGCCGCTGCCGTGCGTCGGGTCGCGGTCGAGTTCGGGTTCCCGCCGGTCCCGACAGATGCCTACGTCACGGCGCACCTGATCCTGTCGAGCGGGTGGTTCGACTCGACGCTGGACAAGCCGCCCCACTACAACTTCTCCGGGGTGAAGGCGGGGAGTTCCTGGACTGGCCCCGTCGTCTTGCTGCCGACGGTCGAGTACTACACCGATGCCGAGATCGCCCGGGCGAAGGCGAAGCCGAGCGGGACGCGGGGCTCGTTCAAAGAGATGGCACCGAAGGCAGGTTCGACGGTGTCAGGGAAGAAGCGGGTCCAGATCTACGACGACTTCAGGTCGTTCGGATCCCCGGACGCTGCGCTGCGCGACTATTTCACCCGACTGACGTCACAGTCGAAGTACAGCGAGAGCGGCGAGAAGCTCCGGACGGCGGCGCACGACTACATGGCCCAACTCGGCAAGGACGGCTGGTACACGGCTGACACCGACGTCACTCAGCGGGCATGGCGCTCGATCGTGGACGGCAGCCGCCTCCGCGGCATCCTCGGGCCTGAAGATGAACGTGGGAAGTCCACACCGGATCCTGTCAAGGCAGGCGTCGGGGTCGGAGTCGTCGGGACGGTCGCGGCGATCGTGCTCGCGCTCGCGCTCGGAGATTGATCCTGATGCTCGCCGAGGCAGCCCTCCAGTCCATCTCCAGACGCGGCACCGTGGTAGTCGGAGCGAGACTGCTGCACGGGTCTGCGGGGACCGAAAAGCGGCCGTGGTACAGGAACCCATGGGCCTGGGCGGGAGCGGCGCTCGTCGCCCTCGGGGCCGTCGGGGGCGGCACCGTTGCCGTCGTGGGCTTTCCCAAGGTCTTCAGCCTCGTGACCGGGGCCTACCGCTCGGCCGAGCAGTGGGCGACCGACCGTGGCCAGCAGATCCGATCCGCATTTCATGTGAAACCCGATTCGCTGAAGCCTGCAGGAAGCATCAGGTCCTCGACGATGTCGCTCGACGAGTGGAACCGGAAGAAGCTGGAGATCCTGGCCCCGCAGTACCGCGGGCGGTTCGAGAGCTTCTTCCGTGCGGCGCAGGCCGCCGCACGCAGCCACGGGTCCGCTCTGCTGATCTGGGATTCGACCAGGACGCTCGAGCGGCAGCTTGACCTCTACCGAAGGGGGCGCGTCGACGACCAGACGAAGGTCACGGATACGATGGCTTCGCTGCACCAGTTTGGGATGGCGATTGACGTGCTGATCGCTGGCCCGAACAACGCGCCGTCGTGGTCGTCCCCCGGGTGGTACACCACCGAGGTCCTTCCGCTGGCCGCACAGCACGGACTCGAGTCGCTGTACCTGGCGCGCGGGAAGGACAAGCCGCACATCCAGGTCCCCGAGGCCGAGTGGCCGGCCGTCGTCGCGTCGGCACGGGAACAGATCAAGGACGACTTCCCAGGAGTCGCGTGAACCCACAGAAGGACACCATGTCAACGAAGACTCCATGGATCATTGCCGCCGCCGCCGTTGTCACGGGTCTCCTCCTGAATTCCAGCGCGTCAGCGAGCACCAAGTCGCCCCCGAAGAAGCCCGCGCCAAAGAAGCCGCCCCCCGCCCCCGCCGCGCCATCCTTGGCTCCGTTCACGCCCACCAGCGCAAGCTATAGCTTCGCGTGCCAAGCCGCGCGCATCGCCTTCGAGTCGATCCGTGCAGCAACTCAGGCAGCCAACCCCAGGAAGCTGCGCCCGCTGTCCTCGTCGACCATCGACAAGCTGCGCCCGCTGTTCCCCAAGCTCGACCTGGGCCGCGTCCGGGTTGCCGAGAACGCCACAATCCCGGCGCGGGAGATCTCCAAGCTCAACATCCCTGGAGCTGCCAGCGACATCGACGCCATGACCTTCGGGTACGACATCTACATGAAGGGAAAGGCGAGCACAAAGCTACTCGTCCACGAGTGCGTTCATGTTGATCAGGTCCGTCGCTACGGTGGGCGCGACAAGTTTGCCTGCGCCTACGGGAACGGGGTGGTCCGCGGAGGTATGACCTACCGTGGCAACCCGCTGGAGGTCGAAGCGTACGGGTTCGCGGACAAGGCGATGACCTACCTCTGCGGCAAGGGGCTCGTATAACCGAGCGGACGATGTGATAAGGTCGGTTAGCACCACGGGGATAACCACGAAAGGAACGACGATGGGACTCGCGGAACGCGCTCTCGGACTTCCGACGTACACCGGACAGGTCGAGGCCACGCTCGGGTTTGAGAAGCGCGATCCAGCCGGACGGTGGGCCAGGGCGCTGGGCGGGACCACGCCCTCGCACTTCGGAAGCTTGTGGATCACGACCATCGTCACCAGCCAACTTGACGTCCACGCCGGTGGTGGAATTCTTCTGGAACACCGAGGCGTCAACGTCCCGATCTACTGCTTTAACGACTCGTTTCGCTGTTCCGGCAAGAAGCTGGCGGTGGTGTTCGACTGCGAGCAGCCCGGCAACATGGACGACGAGGAGTTCCAGGAGATGGCCGATCGCGCGAAGAGCGCCGGGTTCGACGCGCGGAAGGTGACGGTCACCCGAGGTGGACGCCTACCAGGCGGCGCTCGGGCCACGGGCGACGAGGTGGTGATCAGGGCTCTGCTGCCCAGCCCGCTCAGGGCGACCGACATCGACCCTCCGATCCACAAGGCGAGCACCGGAGCGGGAGCGTCGATCGGGGACAGGAACGACGACTCCGACGACGGACCGATCTGGATGGACGTGCGCTGCCATGTCGTGTGACCGTCGAGAGGTCGATAACCCTGATTAGGACCATGGTCGAAATGGCATTAGAACCACGAGGAGGAACCCCATGTGGTGGATAATCGGAATCGTAGTCGCGGGCGGTGCGTGGGCGCTGACGCGGAAGACGGACGAGGACGACGAAGCGCCGAAGCGCATCGCCCCCAAGGGCAAGCGTCCGAAGTACGAGCCCCCCCCCGATCCGAGTCGACGCCCGGAGATGATGGTTCACATCCAGGACGCGCTTCGTCTCGAGGCCGGAACGAAGGTCTATGTCGGCGGTCGGTATGCCGCAAGGGGCGATGGGGAAGCAGGACGGACGTGGCGAATCGTCCAGGGCAAGTCTGCCATGTGGGTGGACGGAAGACTCCCGGCTGGAACCCGAGACGGGGCGACCATTCGTGTCACCGGGACGATCAAGGTCAGGAACCCGGGGACGCGCTCGGAGACACGGTACATCCTGGCATCGGAGGTCGCGCGGAGCGTCGGGAAGTAGCCGGCCGTGCGATAACGTGGATTAGGACCACCGGATAACCACGAAAGGAACACAGCGTGAAGTGGATAATCGGACTTGTGGTCGCGGCGGCCGGCGCGTGGGCGCTGAAGTCGCGCAGCGACCGCGCGGAGGCATCCCCGAAGCGCCCGACCGGCCCCAATGGAAAGAAGCCGAAACAGGCTCCTTCCATCAGCGTCCACGCCGCGCGGCAGCTTCCTCACGGGACGAAGGTCACCGTCTTCGGACAGTACGCGGCCGAGGGAGGGCAGTGTCGGGGGGGGAAACCGACGCCCGAGGCATGGATGCTCGTCGGGCCTGCCCCCTCCTTGGGAGGAGCCCTCCCCGTCTGCATCTGGGTCGTCGGGATCTCCTCTGACAAGTTCCGCCACGGTGTCGGCATCAGGATCGTCGGGACGATCAAGTCCGTCAACGTCGGCACTCGCTCGGAACTGAAGGTCCTCCACGCCGTCGGATTCGAGCTCTTCAGGTCGAAGTAGCCGACGGTGCGCTAATGTCCATTAGGACCACTTCGCTCGCCGAGGCTGCCCTTGGGGCGCGTGGAACGATGCGTGCCGAGGAGAGACGCTTCCTGCAGCAGGCTCAAAATGAACGCACCCCAACCGAGGCGATGGACGGTCAGGGAATCGTCGAAGCCGATGAGGATGAGTGGCTTATGGTCGGAGAGCGAATTCCGCGCGTCTTGTTCGGCGCACTGCCGAACAGCCTCCGAACCCACCACCTGGCGCTGCTCGGTCTGACGCCCTTCCCGCACCCGCATGTATTCGGACTCCACGTCACTAGCGATCCGGAATACTGGATATACAGGTTGAGCGAGGACTACGACTACACCCTCGACGATGCGAGGGTCATCGAGATCGAGGTGTTGCCCGGCGACCGCCTGGCCTACGACGTGCAGTACATGACCGACCCTGACTCCGGCGAAAAGGCCAGCAGCAGCGTCCTCCTAACCACGCGGCGAGTTCTGAGGCTAGGGACGGACTTCTTCGTGAGCGACGATGAGGCGATGTACGTCAGGATGGCCCGGGAGCGCGCGCAGGAGCCCTCCGAGGAGGACTCGCCGTACGCCATCAGCCAACCTCCCAGTTGCTCACGCCGTCACAGGTGAGCTTGACCATGGCCGCGTTGGTCGAGATCACGAGGTTTGGCGCTCCATCGATGGTATCCCCGCCGTCGGGCGTGATCGTGATGTTGTTTACGGCAGAGTTTAGACCGGAGTCCTTGACCCAAAAGACCTTCCCCACTCCGGTCGCCGCGGCCGACGGAAGCGTGAGCCCGCTCGCGCCTGCCGCGGTCCTGGACACCGAGAGGTGAACGTCCGAGGCTGGGACCACGTAGACGGCATCGGAGACATCCACCCAGGAGACCCGGCCCCCGACGCCACCGCCCCCGGCCAGGTTTTGCATGAACGGCAGCCCGGCCCCCGACGCCACCGCCCTTCCCATTGAGTGAAAACGGATGCACAGGAAGATCGCCGTGTCCGTGGCACCTCCCGTGTTTTGGACCGTGATATTCGTGGCGTCTGCGGTCGTGACCTCAAGGGTTGTTGGTGACAGAGGGAGCACGAGATCCGGGGTGACCCCCTGGCCGCTCGATCCCTTGAGCCCATGGGCGTGGGTGGTCGTCGAGGTTGCAGCGACGGTTGCCGAAACGGTGCTGATGAGGACGGCCACGGGCGCATACTACCCCGACCGTGGACGCGGCGCGAGTGGTCGGATAGGATGACACCCATGCTCGCTGAACTCGCACTCAGATCGCTCGCCGCCGAGTGGAACGCCAACGTCCCGAAGAAGTGGCGCGCGAAGTTCTGGGGCCTGCCCGACAGCGCGGTGTGGCTCGGCATCGGCAAGGACGGGAAAGCCTACGCCCGCGTCGGGAAGGACATCGTCCGCGCTCCTCACGGGTCCGCGTGGCGCTGGGAAGGATTCGATCGCGAGAGCACCTGGACCGAGTTGGAGCGCCAGGGCGTGCTCCCGCTGGA
>JBDRFG010000117.1:0-3904 GCA_043819135.1 Candidatus Eiseniibacteriota bacterium
GGACGAGCGAATGGCAAGCGGCGTGTGGACGCTGGCGATGAGGGAACGCAGGTCGCCCACGAACTCCGCCGGCAGCTCCGCGTTCTGGAATGCCATGGCGACGCGTTCGTCGGTGCTGTCTACCAGGTCCGCCGGATGCAGACCGTTCCTCTCCATGAAGCTGTCGAAGAGTTCCGTTGTCAGGACGGTGAGAGTCGGAACGGCGATATCGAAATCGGGGAACTCGTCGGGGGAGAGGCGCGCCAGGACCTTCTCACGCACCAGGTCCAGTCCGGCGGCCTTGCCGCCGTATTCGCCCAAGCCGATGCGAGTGAACGTCTGGTCCGCGCCGAGGAACTTTCGGCCGAATTCCGGCAGGTGAGACGCCCCCGCCGCCATTGTCCGGACCTCTCTTGATCGGGCATGGCCGGTGCACCCCCGTTGGACGGGGGCGCACCGTCCTTGAGGATCTAGATCCCGCCGCGGTCGCGGCAGGCATTGACAACGCGGTCGATGGAGACGACGTAGGCCGCGTCCCGCATGTAGATCTTCTTGCTTCTGGCCAGATCGCTGACCGCCACATAGGCTGCAGTCATCTTCACATCCAGCTTACCGAGAACTTCGTCCATTTCCCAGAAGTAGTTCATGTTGCTCTGGACCTGCTCGAAGTAGCTGCACGTGACGCCGCCGGCGTTCGCCAGGAAGTCGGGGATCATGTGGATGCCGCGATCGTGGATGATAGCGTCTGCTGCGGGCGTCGTGGGTCCATTTGCGCCCTCAGCGATCACCTTGACCTGCTTGCTCATCTTCGTGGCGTTTCCTCCGGTGATCGAATTCTCCAGCGCCGACGGCATCAGGATGTCGACGTCCTGCTCGATCCACGCATCACCTGGCAGCACTTCGTAGCCCAGACTCTCCGCCTTCGCCTTGTCGATGCCGCCGAAGCGGTCCGTGATCCCTCGGAGTTCATCGAGGTCGATTCCGTCCTTCTTCCGGAAGGCGTACGCGCACCCGTCGGCCTGATTCCAGCTCGAGGTACACGTCACCGTCCCGCCGATCCGAGTGTACAGCTCGATCGCGTACTGCGACACGTTGCCGAACCCCTGCACGCAGGCGACAGTGTCGCTCGGGCGGATGTTGAGTTCCTTGAGGGCCTCCCGCAGCGTGTAGACGACGCCGTATCCCGTGGCCTGCGTCCTTCCGAGCGATCCGCCCATTCCCACCGGCTTGCCTGTGATGAAGCCGGGGTAGTGGCCTCCGTGGATCGCCTCGTACTCGTCGAGCATCCAGAGCATGTGCTGCGCGTTCGTCATCACGTCGGGCGCCGGCACATCGGCCACGGGGCCCACGTTCCTCGCCAGAGCGCGGATGAAACCTCTGCAGATGGCTTCCTGTTCACGGGCGCTCAGGTTGTGCGGGTCACAGATGACTCCGCCCTTGCCGCCGCCGAGCGGGATGTCGACGACCGCGCACTTCCACGTCATCCACATGGACAGCGCGCGCACGGTGTCGATGGTCTCCTGCGGATGGAAGCGGATGCCGCCCTTGCACGGACCGCGTGCGTCGTTGTGCTGAACGCGGAATCCCTCGAACACCTGGACGTTCCCGTCGTCCATGCGCACGGGGATCGAGAAATGGAACTCCCTCATCGGCGTGCGCAGAAAACTCCGGGCGCCACCATCCAGCTCCAGCATGTCCGCTATCTTGTCGAACTGGGCACGCGCCATTTCGAACGCGTTGTACCCTCCGCTGCCTGCCATGCCTGACTCCTCTCGACGACGCACCTTAACGCGCTCGTGCCTCTGCTTGATGTCGCCACGCGCCGACCGCGCACCGCCCAGATCGCGGAACGAACACCACCCTGGCTACCACGGAAATCAACCTAGCATTGTACAGAATCGCTCGTGTTTGCGTCAACGAGAACAGCCCAGGTGGTAGCCGGACGTTGGACGCCTTGCGCTCGCCGGCGGCCCCTCCACCCCCGGTCACGGCGGCGCATGAGGTTCACTCAGACACCCGAAACGGGCGGGCCGCAGCTTCGAAGCCGCGGCCCTCTGCTGTCTGCGGGACCCACGCCGGGCCCGCTATGACCGAACATCCGCCTAGTTGAGCGGCAGCTCTGTGATGGCCTCCATCCTCAGCAGGTCGCGCATGCCCGAGTTCCCGAAGTCCATGAGCTTCCACAGCCCGAGCCTGGCCGCGGCGCCGCCGAGGAATTCGTCCATGAACGAAGTACCCTCGCGGTAGTAGACGACCTTCGCGTCCTCACGCTCGACGCCGACCTTCTCGCAGGCGTAGTCGATCGCCGCCGACAGCCCGCCGCGTTCGTCGACCAGGCCGTTCTCGAGCGCCTGGCTGCCCATGTAGACCCTGCCCTGGGCCAGTTCGTGGAGCCTCTCTTCGCTCATGCCCCTGGCCTCGGCCGCCTTTTCGACGAAGTCGTCGTAGAACCAGGTGATGACCTCCTGGGCCATCTCCATCTCCTCGTCCGTGAGCTTGCGCATCGGAGAGAACTGGTCCGCGTGCTCGCCCCTCTTGAAGGTCTCGTGCGTCGCGTCGATCTTCTCGTACAGCCCGGCGTAGACGGGCATCATCCCGACGACGCCTATGCTCCCCGTGATAGTCAGGGGCTCGACGAAGATCTTCTCGCCTTCGATCGCGATGTAGTAGCCGCCGGACGCCGCGATGTCGCCCATCGACACGATGAGGGGCTTCTCGGCAGCCACCTTGACCGTCTCGTACCAGATGATGTCCGACGCGAGACCGCTGCCGCCGCCACTGTCTACTCTCAGCACGACCGCATCGACGCTCGGGTCCTTCCTCGCGGCCTTGAGCGCCCTGACCAGCGTCTCTGAGCCTATCGACTGCCCACCTCGCAGGGGGTCGGTGCCGCCTTCGCCTTCCTGAATGCCGCCGTAGGCGCCGACGACCGCTATCACCGGCTGCGCGCCCCAGTTGTAGTCCCGGTCGCGCCAGCACGACACGTTCACCGTGCTGATGTCCTCGCGTTCTTCCGGTACGTCGCCGCCCGCGAGCTCGAGGGCCACTGCCTTGGCGTCCTCGTAGGTCCCGATGTCGTCGATCAGTCCAAGCTCGACGGCCTTGTCGGGTATGAGTATCCTGCCGTCGCAGACATTCTCGGCTTCCGACTTCGAGAGACCGCGTCCGTCCATCACAGCCGCGATCAGCTCGTCGTAGATCGCGTCCTCGAGTTCCTCGATCTCCGCACGCTGTTCGTCGGTCAGGGGAGGGCCGCCCAGCGAGTGGAACGTGCTCTTGTACTTCCCGGCCGAAATGTAGTCCCACTCGATGCCGACCTTCTCGGTCGTTCCCGTGTAGCGGTTGACCGTCACGTAGTTGCCGAGTCCTTCGATACCGGTGACCGGGTGCACCATGATCCTGTCCGTGGCCGACGCGAGGAAGTACTCCTGTGTGCCGGCGCCGTACTCGAGGAACGCAACGACCGCGACCCCGTGTTCGTCTCTGGCGCGCACGACCTCGTCGCGTATCTCCTGCACGAGCGCCGACGGCCCTCCGAGGAACGTGCCACCGAGCGGCTTGATGTTGAGGAGAATACAGTCGACCGATTCGTCCCTGGCGGCCGTGCGGATGTCGCGGATTATCGCCTGCGCGCTCTGCCCGGGCTTCCCGAGCAGGCTCCAGCCTCGTCGGAAGTCGGAGAGGGGCCCTCCGACCTTGATCTCGGCGACATGTCCGCTTCCGCGGAACACGGTCCGCTGTCTCTCGTCGCTCGTCGTGAACCCGAAGCTCAGGATGTCGTCTTCGGCGGCCTCGAAGCTCCTGTAGTCGGCACCCACGCCCACGTGTCTCATGTTGAACCACAGGCCGGCACTGAACTCCTGCCCGCGGTCGTCTCCGTCGGGGTAGGACTGGAGCGAGCCGCGGAAGATCAGGCCGTCCGCAA
>JBDRFG010000118.1:0-3734 GCA_043819135.1 Candidatus Eiseniibacteriota bacterium
ACGGGCACCGCCCTTCGGGCTGGGCACCGTCATTTGGACTGGGCACCGTCGGCTACGCCGACTGGGCACCGGGCCTCCGGCCCTGGGCACCGGGCCTTCGGCCCTGGGTAACTCACCCCTACCAACTGCTTTGCATCACACTCACAGCGATCTGCTCGGCATAGCACCGACCGGTAGTTCATGTCGGCCACGGAGACGTCAATCGGATCGCTATGCCTGCCCACGCCCAGAAGATAGTCCCAACGATTCTCTTCCGGGTGTACGTCAACGAGGGCTGCATCCAGGTCGAGGCTATCTCCGAAATCCTGCCGCACGTCTTCCGAGATTATGCGGCGATGCTTGGACTCCATCGCCCGGAGTCCGTCTCTGACCTCCGGGAGCAGCGCTGATGAACTCAGCAACGCCCCCCGGACCGGGGTTTTCACGACGGCTGTTGTCATCTTTCGGACTCATTCACGGCAGTTCGGACAGCGTCTCCGAAACGTGAACTGTGTTCGGTCAACCCCCCCCATCCGGAGATTCGGCTGTCTTCATCACTGGGATCGAGTGTCGAGATGTCCTTGGAGACCACCTTGCCGTCGTCCTCGAATGCGAGGGCATTCACCCGGTATTCCTTCTCGAGCGCCGCATCTGCGACCAGCTTCATTCCCGCGGTTGGGACATTGAAGGCCTGACAGAGGAGCTGCCACCGAGCCTTGTGCTCTTGAAGTCGACGCAACATCCACACCGCCGTAAGAACCTGGGGGGAGTGCGTGGACAACACCACCCGATAGCCTCGCCAGAGGAGGTCGAGCACGAGCAGCATGACCACGGTGACGGCCTGGGGGTGCAAACCCATTTCGCTACGGCGTCAGGATCCGGTTGGAATAGTCCCCACTGTACCACCGTTCAGTACTGCGCTGGCCTGATTTCAACTTTCGGGGCACGGCTTCCAGCGGCTGCGATGATGCGGAGTGCCATGGCCTCGGAGCGTACGATCCTTCGGTCCTCTTTGGGTAACGAGGCGCTTGCAATCTCCGGTGTGTGTTGGGTTGGCTGGGAGACGTCGGAGTGCTCGGTCTCCAGGGCTCGTCGGCGGCGGTTGGCATCGAGTTGAACTAGGGCTTCTGGGAGCCGCTCCACGGAGCCGCAGATAATCTCGACGTAATCCGCGCAGAGCAGGTTTCGAGCGAGGGCGGCCTCGGGGGGCAGGTGCTCGAAATCGTCGGACAGGGTCTTTCGCCCGCTTCTGCGTCGCTCCCCTTGCTTCATCGAGCGGTTGAATCCCTCCAGCAGATTGTTGGTCCGCGCCACGAGGCGGATGCCACCCCCAGCCTCGGCTGGGAGTGCGATGACGTGTCCCCACAGGGAGTCGCCGTATCGGTCGAGGTGCGTCAGGATCAGGTCGATGGCCTGCCGGGAGTCCTGGGCCGGTCCCCGCTGCGGGCGGCGGTCCTGAAGAGAAAGGTAGAGGCTGTCCACGGCGGTCTGGACATCTTGCAACTCTCGTTGGGCGGTCTCGGGAGTTTGCTCTTGCGTGTCGGCGTCCGTCGAGGAATGCAGGCGCAGGGTTGTTCGCAGCTCATCGAAAAGACCAGCCCGTCTGCGTAGCGTAGTAGCGGCGTTGAGGAAGTGGCGTTGTGACGAGACCGGTTCCAGGAGCCGGCCGAGTCGGCGGAGTGCCCGATTGGCCTCCTTGTCCTCGGGGGGCTTTCGGAGGAATGCGTCCACCGCCCGACGGACACGGACGCACCGGTCGAGTAGGTCGAGGTAGGGCCTGTCGAAGGGGAAATCCGCACCAGTGGAATCGGCGGGGTAGTCAAGCACCCACTGGGCCAGGGATCGGACTACCCCGAGACCATTACGGTTCCCCTGAGGCAGTGTGTGCTCGCCGTCCTGCAAAGCCTGCCATCCCTTCATGGCTCCGCGCACCCCGGCAATGTCCACACCGATCTTCCGTCCGATCTCGCGGACCAGGTCGCGCAGTCCAGGTCGGACCTTGTGGTCACGAAAGAGCTTTCGTAGCTGGCCGTGGCTTTCCTTGAGCAGATCCTTGCCCACATCGGCCAGGAAGTGGGCGTGGCAGGAAAGGATCGGGATGGGCTGCTCCAACTCGGCGACCAGGTCGTGTGCGGCGGGGATCATGGCTCTGCCGAGGTCGCGGACGATGGCTATGGGAGGACCGAAGTGGCCGACGACCTCGCGGAGCCGGGGCAGGACGGCGTCGGCGCGCTCGGTGGGGATCTTCCACGCTCCGAGCACCCATTGCCGCCAGCCTGCGTAAGCGATCAACAGGGTGCCGCGGCCGCTCTCTCCGGTGGCGTCGATGTGCAGGGGGTAACCTCCATCGCTGTCGAGAGCGGCGCTGAGTTCGTCGGCGTGCGCCTCGTGCAGGGCGTGCAGGTACTGGCAGAACAGGTGGGCGAGGTCGCTGATCGTTCCTGTGGACAGCGACAGCCCATGCTCGTGTAGCAGGAGATCCTGAATCTCCTCCCGCTGGCGATGGTGGAGATACCGCTCGATGCCGATCAAGGCCATCACGTCGTAGCCCACAGAACGTAGGGGGATGAGGGCCTCCTGCAGGGCAGCTGCTCGCCGGATGACCAGGGCCCCGTTCGCGTAACGACACCGCGACGCGCAGACGTGGATGGTCTCGCGGGCGTTGAATTCTCCATGGATGGAGGTCAAGCCCCCCCGTGGGACCGTCTTCTGCACATGCATCTGCCCGCCGCACAACGGGCAGGCTCCAGGCTCCTCGCATACGACCACCTGGGTCCCAGCGACGCCGTGGGCCTGACGTCGGCAACGGGTCTGAAGGCTCTGGGTACGGCTTCGTAGCTCATCGAGCGTGCTCAGGGTCGCTCCGCCGTTTTTTTTCCAGGAATGAGCCGGAACTCGGCGTAGATCTGCTCTACCTGCCCGGCTGTAACCACCTCTCCGCGCTCCTCCAACCGGGAGGCGACGATGGGCGCTGCGGGCAACCCCTCACTGGCGTGAAGGGCCTCGACAAGCACCAGCAGGACAACCTCATCCGAGGGAAGGGGTGACCGAGGAGTCTCCCTGTCTACTTGCTGTTGGCGCGTATCGAGCTGTCGGCGGGCTCGTTTATCGTCTGTGCTCACGTAGAGGTAGGTCCCACCCACCATCTCGCGGCCCAACTCGCTGGCTCCAATCAGCCGGTGCAAGGTGCTGAACACCCGTACCCGGAGCAGGGCCTCCAACTCCACATGCATGCATCCCGCTTCGGCTCTCTCGACCCGATTCACAACCGTGGCCTTCAACGTGCCGAAGCGCGAGAAGCCAATCGCCTCGTGCCGCCACAAGCCATGCTCGTCGAATTCCGGAATGTCTGCGAGCGTGTAGTAGCGGCCCGTGTGGGTATAGCTGGACAGGTAGCCGATTTCTCGGAGCCTTCGGAACACGCTCATCCGAGAGCGCGTATCCAGTGCCCCAAAGAGAGCTTCGAGGTCCGCAACGCGGCTCTTCCTGAAGAGAGCACGGACCGTCTGTTGGGATGCATCCTTCGTAAGCAAACCGACCTCCTGATACATTGAGAAGTGCATGGCCGTTTTTCGTGTGTCATTGTATCACGCCGGCCAACTAAAATCCAGCCTCGTTAACCAGAAATCAAGTACTTACGGGCGCTACAGAGGGAGTTGCCGGCGGGCGCTTGGTACAGTGGGAACCTGGGGGACTACAAAATTGCTATGGAATTCAAAGGGTTATCTGAATCCAACCGGATCCTGACGCCGTAG